>CAZNVR010000072.1:0-6563 GCA_964576655.1 uncultured Legionella sp.
ATGTCAAACTTGAACATTTTTATGGCCCACTGGATAACCGTTCCAAATTTTGTACTAAAATCATTTTGGATCTGATCAACGGCGTAGAATCGATTAATTTAACACCAGGCTTACAAAAACGAGATTTTATTTATATCGATGATGTGATCAACGCTTTTGAAATATTAATTCATTACAGTCTCACTATAAAAGCAGGACTTCATCATTTTGAGCTAGGAACAGGTGAAAATTTAAGTATTTATGATTTTGTTACCTTAATTCAAGCCTTAACCAAAAATACCCATACAACACTTAACTTTGGCGCACTTCCTTACCGCTCTAATGAAGTGATGGAATACCCAATTAACTTATCCGCGTTAACCTTATTGGGTTGGAAGCCACAATATACTATCGAAGAAGGTTTGTTAAAAACCATCCATTTTGAAAAAGATTTTCTACAAAGGAATGAATAATGCGCTATTTAATTACAGGTGGCTGTGGCTTTATGGGCAGCAATCTTGCACAAGAAGTGTTAAGTAAACACGAACAGCTTTTAATTATAGATAACTTATCTCGTATAGGTAGTAAAGATAATTTAGATTGGTTGCAAACATTAGGGTCTTTTGAATTTAAACAAGTAGATATCTGTTCCAGTCACGCGATTGATAGCATTATTAGTGATTATCAACCTGATGTTGTCTTTCATCTTGCGGGTCAAGTTGCAATGACAACGTCCATCAATAATCCTAAATTAGATTTAGCAATTAACATTACAGGTACATTAAATCTATTAGAGGCCCTACGCAATTATAGTCCACATACGATGATGATTTACTCGTCTACAAATAAAGTATATGGCGATCTTGAAGCACTCAACTATCATGAAGAACCCTTACGTTATTGTGCTACAGATTTTCCTTCTGGGTTTAATGAACAACTGCCCTTAGCTTTTTCAACTCCGTATGGGTGTTCAAAAGGTGCTGCCGACCAATATGTTCTTGATTACAGTAAAAACTTTGGGATTCGGACTATTGTATTTCGACATTCTTCTGCATTTGGACTTCGACAATTTAGTACGTTTGACCAAGGCTGGATTGGCTGGTTTATTCAACAAGCCATTGAGACAAAAATCAACCCTACTCGCGATGCGTTTACAATATCTGGCAATGGCAAACAAGTAAGAGACGTTCTTTTTTCCAGCGACTTAGTTCGCTGCTACTTTCAGGGAGTGAATCATATTGACTCTGCCAATGGCCAAGCATTTAATATTGGTGGTGGTTACGAAAACAGTATTTCTCCTCTTGAACTGTTTCATTTTTTAGAGCAAGAATTAAATATAAAGCTTAATTATCAATATTTACCATGGCGTCAAAGTGACCAAAAAGTATTTGTTGCCGATATTACAAAAGCTCAGAGATTCCTTGAGTGGACTCCTACTACGGATATAAACAGTGGCTTAAAAGAAATGATTAAATGGGCGCAACATCATGGATGATTCAATTGATTACAGTATTATTCTGCCCTGCTTCATGGAGTCAGATAACCTAAGCGTATTATTGCCACAAATTAAAGCCGTGATGGCGCATTTATCAGTTTCATTTGAGATCATTGTAGTTGATACTAACAAAAAAATGGATAGTACCTCTTCTGTCTGTAAAGCGCATCAAATTAAGTATGTGCATCGCTCGCCAAACAATAGTTATGGCGATGCATTTAGAACCGGGATTCATTCAGGCAACGGTCGCTGGTTTATTTTTATGGACTCTGATGGCTCGCACCCCCCTTCGTTTATTCCTCAATTAATTGATGCGTCAAATAAATCAGACCATCGTTTAATAATTGCATCCAGATATATTACAGGAGGCAAATCTGCGAACAGTAAAAATCTGGTATGGATGAGTAAATTATTAAATGCCGTCTATTCATACGTATTAAATATCAATTGCAGAGATGTATCCAACAGTTTTAGACTCTATCCAGCACATTTATTAAAGGATCTTGTTTTAACATGTGAGCATTTTGATATTTTAGAAGAGGTGTTGTTTAAGTTAGTCAGACACAACCAAGATTTGAAAATAATTGAAATTCCATTCTCATTTAAAAAAAGAATACACGGGGAAAGTAAGCGTAGTTTTTTAATCTTTTTATTTAATTATTTGAAAACATTAACAAAGCTAGCTTATATGCGATGGACAAACAAGTGATGTAATAGCAGGGCGAGAGCATGAGAGCTCAACATTACAAGCAGATTAAGCTGTTATTTCTTAGTTAATCTAGTCGCTTCAAGTTGTTTTAATGTGCCATGACCTGCTTTCGGTTTAAACATACCCCGTTGAATTCTAAAAAATTTACCTAAATTTGAAGATTTATCGAAACAATCAGATATTAGTTCGTTACTTACCTCTGGATGTGAGTTTTTTATGTGCATCACAACATCTTCTTTATATACAGCAAGTGTTTTTAATTGTAAGGGAGAAATAAATTGTTTTGTTCTCAATGCTGATATGATGAGTTGGGCGCTTGCTTTATTCTGAAGTATTTGTTGTATGTCATCTTCTTGCATTATTTCCGTTTGAGAGATTGTTTTAAGGAAAGTAAACGGGTCATCAATGTTATCAGGATTATAAGTTTCCAAATCGGCGTCTGTAGCTTTATGATAACTCCTTTCACCAGGATGGCGAATTGAACTATATATTCCAATTTGCCTATCAGTAGGGAAAATTCTTCCTGGTCTAATCTTTGCTCGTACTAAATTATCTTCTATTTTTTCTAATGTATTCTGACATTCCTTTTCAAGCCCAGGCACCATATAAATGGTAAATTGCATCCCTTCATAGAATCTTAAACTAGTTGTTAATTTTTGTTTTTTTATGTCAATTAAACGCTCATAGATGTTTTTAGTGCGCAAAAATAAGTTTTCTCTATTTAGAGTAGATTGGTAAAAAAAACTCGTTAATTGAGTAAGATACTTTTGTAAAAAAGAAATTAATCGCCATTTACTGTAGCTATATGCTTCAAGTTGTTGATAATTTTCGTCAAATTTTTTTTTAAAAAATGCTATATCTTGGAAGTTGAAATTATGTACAAATTGATTGTATTCTTCAATTAGCGTCTTTACTTTTTCCTGTCTACCATTTTTAAATTTTTCAATTACATTAAGATTCACTACTTTAAAAAGTATATCCTTGTGAGCAAGCAGGGGGAAAATTAATTTCCAGGCTTTGTTCATATCTTCTGGGTAGATGCTAAGATGTGCTTTCCAGTTTGTATTAATTTCTTTATATGAACAATGTTGTCTTCGCCTTGGGTAAAACCTTATAAAACTTGAGGCAGGAAAAAAAGACCTGGTTACTCTATATTTTTTATAATAATTGCTTTCAGAAGGAATTAAGCTCTCAGGATCAATTAAATCAGTATATTTCATGAAAGTCATATCAAAAAATAATTTAATCTATTGTAACGCTTTGATTAAAAATATTACAGTTTTTTTTTTAACTGCACTCTTCTAGGGAGCAAATAAAGGCGTTGGAATTATCTTGAACTATTCGTCTTTGCGACCCGAAGAGAAAGCTATCCAGCGGTTCAGCGCACCAAACCCAGGGCTGCTTCGCAATGCTCACCGTGACCAAAGGGCGATGAGATTAATTCATGTTTAAAGCACACATTATTCCTAGTTATGATGGTTGTAAATACAGCATGGTGCCATAAGTATTATGTGCCACCACAGTGTAAGCGTTCAAATAAATCATAGGATCTTCGCCAAACTCCACAGAGTGAGACGCGTTTACACCAATAAAAATGCATGTATGGCGTTTTTGAATCAGTGTATTAACAAATGCATCATGATCTTTTTGTAACATGGTTTCTAAAATACCAGGTCCTGAAATAGACGATTTAAGCCCCGCTAACGCCAGATATAAACCTTGTCGTTGGCTTATTATGACACACTCCTCCCCTGGGTGAGTATGCGATCTGATAAATTTAAGCTCATCATGCACCACTACATCGCGCACAACATGCCGATTTTTATAAGCATTAACCGTTTGTGTGCTTAAGGTTTTTAAAGAAAAAAGAATAGGCATGCTACAAAAAATAAGCACGGATACTCCTGCTATGGAAAAAACCAGATGAAATGGGCTTAGTAGCGTTGTGCGTGTTGCTCGAACAACCCTATCTGCCAATAATGCTATCAACATGAGTGATGGCCAACAGACAGCGATAAGATTTAAATCATGCGATCGTCCTTGATAATATACAAATAGCGCTATACCTAAAAAACTTAAAAATAATAACAACTCAGTATGTTTAGCATTTGGATACTTCGACCATGAAGTCGCTACAGTAATGATTGAAATCAAATAAATCCCTAACACGGACATCCATGGATGCAGATGAAGTGGCATGGGCATCATCATATATCCCAGCTTATAAAATAAATTTTGTGAACCGATTAACCATGCCCAATGGATAGGCTCGCCACCTTTTAAAGATAAATATCCCATCATCAACAAAACCATGGTAACCATGGTCGCTACATGAAGACATAAAATTTTATATATGTGTCGTGTTTTAGCTGCACCAGACGCCTGCCCCATAAACTGCAACACAATCCATTTAACGCATAAAACACCTGCAAAAGCGAATTCAATGGCAATACCTGAGTCCAGATTCCATAGGGTTCCCAAAGCCCCTACGAAAGAAACGGCAAAGGCTCGCATTAATGTTGGATGCTGAGAGTAACGATAAAAGAAAAATACCGCCATGGCAGGCCAAAAAAACCGAATAGGCCAATATTGATAATAAGGATCAGCAAGACCAATCAACCAAATAGTCGTTCCAAACGTTATCATTAACAGCGCTAATCCAAAGGATACTTTAATAACATTATCACGGACTATGCGATCCATAACCCAGTAAATCGCTGCAAGTGAAAAAACTTGCAGAACACCACAGAAAACGGTGAAACTCAACACCGAGAACGTCGTTAATTTAAAAATAGGACGAATCATTTCCGGAAAAAGTCCGTAGATGGAAGGCAAATCGACCAATAATGTTTTGCCAGCCATGACCTGTCCAAGAGCATAAAAAATACTCTCAACATGCCCATCCCATCGATAAGATTGAAATATTGCATTTTCGTTAACAATACGCCAGGCACCCAGTTGTATGAATGCCACCAAAGATAAAAATAACCAAATAAATTTTGGCAAACCACGAGAGATACGTTGAACAAAATTAAATTTTTTAGTAAAAAAATAACGTTGTAGTAAAGCCCAAACTGTGGCAATGCATAACGTTTTCATAAGAACCAATACAGGATGTTCAGAGGGCAGTGAATGATTGGTGATTAATTTTTGACTAAAATCAAACCCTACAAAAGGAAAATAAAGCAATGCTATTGCTACAAGTATAGCAGCATATCTCACCCATACCACTACCTTAGAGGGTAAAAAAGACATCCGACGTTTACATGCGTCATCAGATGATTTGATTGCAATCACAAAAAAAACACATGGAATCGTGATAGATAGAAATAAAAAAATAAAGCGCTCTAATGGCTCTGGATTTAATTGATTTTTAAGTGATACAACAAGAATAGAAGGATCAATGGGTAATTTAGTTGCAAATTGTTCATAAATTACAGATAAAATAAACGCTAAAACTATGGTTGAAACAACTGCAGCGATAAAAATCAAACATATTGATATCGAATTATATTCATATTTTTTCATTTAAACTCCGATAAGATGAAATAAAACACTCTGTGTTCATGCAAAAATAAGTATGATATCTCTGGTTATAATAAAGAAGTCAACATGATGATTTATCTAATAATTCTGACTTAGGATGTAATCCAATGATCATATGTTTAGAAAGCTCTGTTCGTGGAATTAACGGAGATAAATCTTCCAATGGTGGTGAAATCAGCGTGCCGTCTTTTTCCATCGCCAGAGAGAGTTTGGGGACAAACAACTGCTCTGGATGAGTAAATACTTCACATACAACAGGCCCATCATATGCTTGAACTTGCGGGATGACTGTATCAACGTCTTCCCACGTTTTAATAGTAAACGCCTTGATACCAAATGCGTTAGCCAACTTACTAAAATCAGGGCAGCTCACGCCCGATTGTTTATCAGTACCTGCATATCGCCCTGAAAACAACGCTTTTTGCGTATGTTTTATCATTAAATAGCCATCATTATTAAAAATAAATAATTTAATCGGCAAGTTGTGATGCACGATGGTTTGCAATTCTTGTAAATTCAACATCATGCCTCCATCGCAATTTAAGCACAGAACCTCTCCTTTATTGGTTGCAAAAGACGCGCCAATTGCGGCAGGTAATCCATACCCCATTTCACCAAGCCCTGTAGAGGTCATTAATCGTTGACCTTTTTTTATAGATAGAACTTGATGTCCACTTAAGAGTGCGGTTCCCATATCGGTCACCACAATTTGTTGCGGTTTAAAATGAGTGGATAATTTTTGCATAAACGGATACGAATTAATAAACCCATCACGGTCTGGATGATCAACAGGGTTTACAATTGGGAATGAGGTTTTATAGATATTACATTGCT
>CAZNVR010000072.1:6573-9293 GCA_964576655.1 uncultured Legionella sp.
TCTATCCAGGGTAAAATCGCGTGCTTATCATATGCCGCGCAGGGCAATTGTTGTAACATCGTACTGATAAAATCATATGCATCAGCAAGTACTTGTATCGCTATTTTATCCCCATGTTTCATCGCTTCTGCTGGCTCAATATCCACTACAGCAATGCGAGCCTCGCGCGCTAATTCACTTAAATCATAACCAATTTGCGGGATCGCAAGACGAGTACCAATCGTTAATAAAAAATCACTGTTTTGTAACACAAAGTTAGCAGCGCGTTGCCCATAAACACCCGCCCTGCCAAAAACAAAAGGATGTTCTGAATCAATTAAATCAATGCCAGCCCAAGACACCAACACTGGGCATTGTAATGCATCAATCAAGGGTTCAATGAGTGAAACCGCGTTTGCCAAGCGTATGCCGTGCCCTAACCAAATAACAGGACGTTTTGCTGTGGTTAATAACTCAATAATCTTTGCTGATGCGCGCTCCGGGTCACAGATTAAATGAGACGGGGCTTTATTATCTATTTTTAGATCAATACCAGGTGTTTTAAATGGAGTAAGTGCATTTTCTGCAACGAACATGGCTTGAATATTCATAGGGAAATCTAACCAACAAGGACCTGGTTTACCGCTACTTGCAAGATAATAAGCTTTTTCTAACTCCGATTTAGTATCAGAAGAAGTTAAAACACGCTTTGAATATTTGGTGACCTTCTCAACCATTGATGTGGAGTCATACCCTTGTACACCCCAAATACGTAAGGGATTGGTTTCATCAGTAAATTTTGCATGTTCATTGCCAGAGATAATAATGCCTGGAATTGAATCCATCCACGCACTTACAACACCCGTTACTGCATTGGTAGACCCAGCCCCTGTGGTTACAAGCGCCATGGTAATAACACCTGAAGTGCGATAGTACGTTTGCATTGCCATGCATGCTGCCTGCTCATGATGAACACATATAATTTCGGTATACCCTTTTTGATTTATAGAATCAAAAATATGCGCATTTCCCGCTCCAATAATACCAAACACATGACGAATACCTTTTTCTTCCAAAAAATCGGCAATGATATCACTTACTTTTTTTAACATCTGTACATCCTTTGTTGTGTAGATTGGGCCGTGCTCACCCTAGCGTTTACGCTCAGCTAAATCCCGTGCCACTTCAATGATCATATCCTCTTGGCCTGCAATAATTTTTCGACGACCCAACTCAAAAAACACATCCCGAGCATCCACGTTAAATTCAGCTGCAATACGTAAAACAGGCTTCATAAAACCAGAAAAAACACCTGCAAGACCACTCACAACACTGGTTGAACGAATAACAGGTATTTCTTTCATTAACATTTTTTCAGCCAAATCAGCGGCATCCAAAAGCTTATAAAAATCGATGCCTGTTTTATAATTCATCCGCTCAAGCACACCAACCAATACTTCTAATTGCGCATTACCAGCACCTGCACCAAATCCTCTAGCACATCCATCTAACATGCTGGCACCGGCTTCAACAGCGGCAATGGAATTGGCTATGGCCAGGCTTAAATTATTGTGAGCATGAAATCCAACGGGAATCGACAAGGCATCGACCAATTTGATTACCCTTGCGGTTACATCCTGAGGCAAATAAAAACCAGCTGAATCCATGAAAATAATGCCTTCTGCACCATACGATTGCATTTTCAGTGCTTCTTCAACAAGCCGCTCAATAGTCACCATATGCGACATCATCAACACGCCATACACGGTTTTTCCCGCATGCCTGGCAAAATGAATATGTTGCTCGGTAATATCTGCTTCTGAACAATGCGCGGCCACCCGCACTACATCAACACCTGCATCAATAGCTGGTTCTAAATCCTTTTCAATGGTTGCAAATCCAGGAATGACATGAATGCCTAATTTAGAGGTTTTAAGATGCTCGCGTGCAATCGTTAACATCGTCTCATCAGATGTTTTAGCCAGACCTAACAATAATGACGATGCACCAATGCCATTACCATGTCCTACTTCAACAATAGGAATGCCCGCAGCATCTGCAGCTAAGCAATAAGCAGCAATTTGTTGCGAGCTCAGCTGATGACCAACTGCATGATTGCCATCACGTAGAGAGGGATCACTAATTAATACAGAGTTCATAGTCGTCTTCCTTTACTGTATTCAACGCATATTTTTCAGCAATTGCCAGTGCTGCACAATTAATAATGTCCAAATTACCTGCATATTCTGGCAGATAATCACCAACTCCTTTCACTCTAATCATCACCACAATTCGCTCATGTTCAATAAAAGGCTCAACAATGACCTCATAACCTGGCACGTAAGTTTGCACTTGGGCCACAATTTTTTTAACCATCGCGCCAAAGGCATTAATATCTGGGTTCTTAACCTTTGCAAATATTGTGGTTTGCATATTAATACAAGGGGACGCAGGGTTAAGGTTCAAAATGGCTTTGGTTGTTTTAGCGCCTGAAAATACTTTTAACGCTTGTTCTGTGGTATGAATATATGCATCTAAATTTAAACGCGTGGCAGGGCCTGCACTTAATGAGGCAATGCTTGATACCACTTCAATGTAGTCAATATCTTGATGCGTTAAAGCTAGAGCATGTGCTATCGGAATGGATGCCTGCCCACCACAGGTGACCATATTTACATTGTTAGCCCTCATAGCCTGTTGCATATTTACAACAGGTACGCACATCTCCCCTATTTTTGCAG
>CAZNVR010000073.1:0-9219 GCA_964576655.1 uncultured Legionella sp.
TTTAGCGGCCCAAGTGGGTGATTTAACCACTCAATTGAGCAAGGCTCAGGAAGCCGGTGATATTTTTTATAAGAAATTTGAAGTAGAACATCAATTAGCGGGCAATCTTAAGAAAAAGCTTCATGCAGTAGAACATGATTTGCAATCAAGTCAGGCTGAATCGAATCAATTGCGTGACGCTTCAGAAGCAAGCCTTCGAGAAATTAACGCATTAAACGCACAAATTGCGACGTTAAATTTAGATAAAGATAGCAATAAAGAAACGATTGCCTCACTTGAAGCCCATCTTTTAGAAAAAAACAGCCTCTATGAGTCACAACGACTTGAATTGGAGGGTAAGTTAAGTACAACGGAAGCGCATCGTCAAACGCTTGAAGGCAGACTTGATGGATTACGTGAGGAGTTGAGTGAGTCAAATGAGCGCATTTCATCTCTTGGTATCGATCTTGCCAATGAACAGCTCCGCACCGAGGCACTGAGGCTGGCCGTTGTTGAACGAGATTCAGCGAATACTGAATTGACTGAACAAGTTAGTCTGCAACAAGAGGAGCTTCTTCGTTTGGATGCGGCGTATTCACGTTTGGGAAAGGTTTACCATGATGAAGAAATAAAATGTCAGGCATTAGGTGCGTTAAATGCTTCATTAAGCCAAGACAATATGAGTTTAGCGGCCCAAGTGGGTGATTTAACCACTCAATTGAGCAAGGCTCAGGAAGCCAATATTGATCTACAAAACAATATTAACGATATTACTGATCAATTAGATAGCGCGCGTGCAGATGTTGAATCTTCTAAAGCCGAATCGACTCGTTTAAATGATTTAGTTGCTTTAGGTGAGCATACAATAAATGAATTAACCCAAAAAATAGAGCATTTAAACGCCTCTGAGTCTACAAATTCAAATAAAATAGCAAGTCTGCAAGGTGAGCTTCAATTCGCTAAGACTCAGCAAAAGCAGACCAATCAACAGCTGAGGGCGGCGGAAGAGAAACATAATGCTCTTGGCCAAACACTTCGTGATTTAACAGATCAATCCAAGAAAAAAATCGCAGACTTTGAGAACAAGCTGAACTTAAAAAATAATGACAATAACACGTTGCAACAACAACTCAAGTTTCAACAATCACAACTTCAAAATTTAAATAACAGCTATGCAAATATTACAACCCAGTATCATCATCTAGATGTTATTCATAAAAAGACAACGAGTGATTTAAATAATCAGTTGGCTGATTTATCTCAGCAATTGCACGAAAAAGACAATGAAATAGCCTATTTAAAACAGCAGCTTGAATTCACAAAACAGACTTTACGTGCCCAACCCAATTCATTTGGGCTACATGCTGCTCAATCATTTATTCATCCCATATTGCCAGTGGCAACGCATGATGACAACTATAGCGCAACAAATGATACAATGGCGCATTCTCCTCGTTCTGTTGTTAGATTTGCTTCTCCTGAAACCAGCCCTCAAATCAATAGATGGACGCATATTTACGCTCATCGCACAGAGAAAGACATTACTTCAATTAATTTACCTTGTCGTGGAATAGAATTGACTGCTGAGGAATTGCAACATTTTGAACAGGGGCATCCGATGGAGGTTGTTTCTCCTGCGGGTCATAGATATCACTTGAGTTCGGATGATGATGTACCTAAGGCTGTGTTAAAAAATGATCCTAGTTTTCAGAAAAATAATAGCCATGAACAAGAACGTTTAGCGTTAACTGTTATCAATATGATTGATAATATTTTGAGTAAGAGTGTAGTTATTAATTTAAACACTAAAGATCCATTTATTGCTAATATTGCTTGTGAGTATATCAATTTTTTAAAAGACCAAGCTCAACCGATTGATATCCGTGATTCTATTACTACAACACATATGAATTTAAGCCAGGGAGAAAATGATGCAAAACGTGTATTTTCTAAATTAAAACAAGAGGATATGTTTACTAAAATAACAGAGGCACCTTGGTATAAAGAGGCACAACAAGTTAGATTGCGAAATGATGAACCTTTGATGCAGGTCAGTGGTGAAGAGTTACCACAATCACCCACCCTACATTAACTTAAACCGGATTAACTATGTCTTTATTTAAACAGCTTATTCAGTTAGAACGTGCCGCTAGTGATCTAGGGTTTAAATGGAAAAATCCAACGCAAATTATGGCACAAATTGAAAGCGAGTGTATTGAGGTACGAGAACATTTGAATGCAGGTATTAGCTTAAAAAATCAGTCGGCATTGCAAGAGGAAATAGGTGATTTATTGCATGCTGTATTTTCTCTATGTGTCTTTTGTCATATGAATCCAGAAGAGACGTTGAGTCAATCGTTAAATAAATTCGAACGGCGTTTAAATGCTGTTAAAGTGCTTGCATGTGAGCAAGGGCTTTATACTCTGGAGGGCCATTCTTTTGAACAGTTAATGCACGTGTGGAATGAGGCCAAAAAACTGGTAGGATAGCGTTTTTTCGTTGTAGTTTGTCTGTTGTAGTTTTTTAAGGGGTAGATAATCGTTATGTTTAATTTTAATCCTGATGTTCAAATGGATGATGATGTTGCTTTGAATGTAAATCATGCTATAGCAATGTTTGCTGTTATTGCTGCAAGTGCTTATGCATTTGTTAAGTATGCTGAATCCAACAATCATCTTGACTATGAAAATCCTTATGCGCGTATGATAGCGGGTTTTTTAAGGCTTTATATCAATACGATGCATACCAAAGCCGAGGATATTCGTATTAAAAACACGCCTATCGTTGTCGCCATGCCTCATCGAACGGGTTGGGAAGCACTTGTTATTGCTTCTAAGATGGAAAAACCACTTCATTTTTTGGCTACAGATAAATACAATAATATTCCTTTTGTGTCTTCGTTCATGAATTTATTTAATGTGATAACGGTGAGCTCAAAGAAAGAAAAAGGCCTCAAAAAAACTAAGAATAATGCCCTTATCGCCGCGGGTAACGTATTGAATAATCACAATTCTGTCGCACTTTTTCCTCAAGGCCGTTTTGCAAAAATAGGTATGCAACCTGCATTTATCTATAATGGCGCGGTGGAGTTGGCTTTAGAATATAATCAACCCATTTCCGTTATTCGTCTGGATGGTTTTTATAGTTTAGAAAACCCTTATATTCCATTATCCATTCGTAATAATGATTATTATCGAGCAATTATTTCGGCATTGCATCCAAATAACATACGTGTAACCTTGGCTAAAACGATAGACTTGCATATAACCCCTAACCATATGCATTTAAGTAGAGTAAAAAAAAGGGAGATGAAAGAAGAGATCAATGCACAAATGTATGCGTATGCTCGGCATACAAAAGAACTAACGCCACAACAAGTTAGTCTTATTCAGACACAAGAAATATCAAGTAAATTACATCTGCTTATTTGGCGTAATAAAGTTAACCAAACAGCGCAACAAAAAAAAGAGCCTATATTAATCGCTCGAAAGCATCGTATTGAACAGCGTCTTTTAGACAATAAGCGTGAGTATGTAGAGCTGATGGAAACCATTAATACACCAGAAGAGCGCCAGCCTCTACGGGCTCAGCTGTTAAAAAAACGAGCCAAATTAAGATCGGAATCTAAAACCATTGAACGACAATTTTTCAGAAACAGTTCTTATGTTGATCATTTAAGGCAAGAAGAGGTTGAATTACGTTCAATTTCATCGATTTAATGCGTTTTAACGACACAAAATACCCTAATATTTTTTTGGGGTATTTTGTATTTGCTTATGTCTTCAAGTCTACTGCACGCAGCGCTCTACCCAACGGGCGCCATTTTTCCATCCCATATGCAACCAACAACCAAAGCAATGTGTAGCCTGTAGCGTAAGCTAGTGCTGCATTTTGTGGTGTTAATTGATTGAAAAATAAATGAGTAAGATAAATTCGGCTATTGATGCTTTCACCATTCGCCATCGTTATAGGCATCATGGCTTGAATTTTTAACCCTAAAATATGTAACACATACACAAGCATGGCGTGTTTACCGAACCATTCAAATGGCTTACTCCATCGATACCAGTGTTTTATTTCAATCAATGCATAAAGCATACTTAAGCTAAATAACGCTAAACCACTACTCCAAAGAACATAAGAACTAGACCATAATGATTTATTAAACGGCAATATCAAATGCAATAGTCCGCCTGCTAATGTTAAACCTGTTGCGGCTGTTAATAGGCGTTGTAAACGTTGTTTGGAGGTATGTAATTTTATAAATACAAACCCTGTCAGACTACCTAATAATACCGATGCTAATGATGGACATGTGCTTAAAATGCCTTCAGGTTCAAACGTGGGTGAATACAGATGCGTTGTACCTAACACACTCGCATCAATTTGATAGGCTAGATTTTGCAGTGGAAACATAAAGGTTAAAGATGCATAACCAATTAATAGTCCACTTACAACGAGAGCTTGTGTTCGAATGGTGGTTGTTAAATATAGCGTTGCTGAAAAAAAATAACATATTGCAATGCGTTGTAAAACCCCCATGATTCTTAGCGTTGACCACTCGATGTGGCGCGAGGCGGCATTAAGCAATACGCCTGTAAAAAAGATATAAAGACTACGACGAATAATTTTTTTAAACAGTTGGGCTGGTAACGCGCCTTGATGTTTTAACGAAGAGAGTGCAAGGACGGATGAAAGCCCTGTAATAAATATAAAAAATGGAAAAATTAAATCGGCTAGTGTGCATCCATTCCATGCTGAGTGCTCAATAAAGTCATACGGATGCGAATTGCCGGGACTGTTTACGATAATCATTAACGCAATGGTAATGCCACGAAACACATCGAGTGAGCGTAATCTTTTTGGAGAGTATGTTTGCAATGATTAAATCGCCCATGGTTTAGAACGTTGTTTGACATCGATTATAAACGTTATACTGTTATTCTTGTAGGTTATGATAGCACGTTGATTATTTAGGTTAATGGGTTTGTTGTTTTTAATGCAATCGCTTTATTTGAATATTTTTTTTCACATGTGTTAATAAAATCGTTTAATAAAGCCGACGAAATACTAATGGTCGTGGGGGGTAAGCCGGGTAGGTTATTGTATTTATACCAACCAGCAGCTTCAATTTCGTTTTGATCAATCAAGATGTCACCTGATGCATAATCAGCGGTAAACCCTATCATCAATGAATCAGGAAAAGGCCAGGATTGTGAACCAAAATAGGAGATATTTTTAACCGTTAATCCCACTTCTTCATACACCTCGCGATGAATCGTCTCCTCAAGATTTTCACCTGCTTCAACAAAACCTGCAATTAGACTATATACATTCGGTGCAAAATGCGGGCTACGCGCCATTAAAACATGATCGTCTCGTTTAATAAGTACAATAATTGATGGTGATATGCGCGGAAAAAAGCTTAATGAACATGAAGGACAGATCCGTTCAAAATGTGGGCCTCGATGCTGAGTGAGCGCGCCACAGCGACTGCAATATTGATGATTTTTATCCCAATGAATAATTGAATAGGCTTTAGCACACAGTCCAAACAATGTTTTATCAAGTATAGATAAGGTTTGTCGCAATGGCATGCTTAATAAATCATCTGGTGTATCATGGTTTGAATCCATTTCAGCACAATAGTAGTTTGTATGATTATCCTGAATGAGTTGAAACTGCCTTATAAAATAAGGGGTGATCGCCTGAATCTCGTGGTTGTTAGGTAACCGATTCTTTTCTAATAATAAAACCTCATTATTTTTAATGATAAACCAATACGTAACACTCATTTTATTTGTCCTAAACAACAATCGTCAAAGATTAACATGTCCTGTTTTGTTTTAGCTATCTTTTTAGTCTACTCTTTTTATAGAGGATTTTAACACCAAGGACAGTTGTATGAAAAAATACACGATAGTGTTGGTGATGTTTATTTTTGTGAATGTAGGCGTGTTTGCGCAATCGACAGCACGCGAGCCTCAATTCTCTAACGAGCAGGTCCGTGTGTGGAAAACCATTATTTATCCCACATCAAAACATGTCTTAGCCATGCACCGGCATGATTGTGATCGAGTGATTGTTGCTTTAAGTAATGGTGTTTTAAAAGTAACTAATCATAAAGGGCATGTTCATTATTTACGGTTTAAAAAAAATAAAGCCTATTATTTAAAAAAAGATACCTTAGGTGAATTACATCAAGATGAAAATATAACTAATCATCCAATCACTGTGATGGTGATTGAGCTCAAATAATAACTTCAGGATGAAGTTGTAAACTAAAGGAGTAGTGTGATGAAGCGTGGTATACATTATATTGGTGCAGGATTTCTTTTTTTGTTTTCAATCAATGCGTTTGCCGATGAGTCGATTCATGTGATCGTTAAAACCAACACAGATAAAGTCATGGCCATAGGGTATGTTGTGGAGGGTAAAAAATGTGGTGGAGTCGGCAAATCCTATTCAGGACAAGGCCCTAAAAATAAAGAATATCGATTTGGGTATAGAAAACATTATATCTTAAGTCCAGATATTACGTGTGGTGTTGTTACGCTATCTGCTCATTCGGAAGTAACACTGATGGCAGACGGGGATAAATGCCGTATTGCAATTAATAATTAACGACATGAAATGTGCTGTAATGTTGAGGCGTTAACAGAAGTATTAGATTAATAAAAGTCTTTTCTTGTTTTTTTTATGACCAACTGGTATGATATAGTATACTTTTTGGAGGCTTCTATGCGATTAAATCAAATAAGATTAGCTCATCTAGACGGAACGGCAAACATTATTGACGTCTCATTTTTAAGTGCAAGTCTCAATCCTAATGTTCGTCCTCGGTATAGCTTGGGTGAAATGTTTTTTAAACCGTATGAGTCAAAGAAGGAAGCCCGATTTTGTGCTCAACATACCTTTCTGAGTGGTATTGTGCTGGGAGCTTTTATTCTCTGTCCTATCACTTTAATTTTTCCATTGGTACTGGTTGGTATGAGTACGGCTGGTTTAATTGTTTCGGGCATAGAAAAAGCCATGGGAAATCAAGAAAAAGCATCGCGGTGGTTAGACTTTGCTGAGCGCGCGCTTACGGTGTTTTGTTATTTTGCGCTTAAGGTAGCATCGTTTCCTGTTGCAGTGCTTGCATTAATGACGCGCGGTTTATCAACAGGGTTAAAGGAGGCTCATATTTATGATTATGATGCATCTAATGCACAAGTAAATCCAGCCTAAAGATTAAAGCAGCAGAAACTATGTATGTATTAGCGGATCACAACGATATGAGCGGAAAACTCTCTCTAAGCCTAAATTTCTTTCATTTGACCTTTTTAGGCTGTTTTGATCAGTTGATGTGCTTTTTATGAATAAGTTAATTTTAAGGAAAACATCTATGTTCAACAATTTGCATGCAGCCCATTTAACAGGAACGGCTGATATTTCTGAGGTTTCATTATTCTATTCCAGGATAACTTTTCGCCCTGGCTATAGCTTGGGTGAAATGTTTTTCAAACCGTATGAGTCAAAAAAAGAAGCCCTTTTTTGTGCGCAGCAAACATTTTTCAGCGGGGTACTCATGGCTTGTGTTATTTTAGAGCCCATCGGAGCTTTGCTGGGTGCCACTATCGCTACTGCAATTCGTTCAGTTTTGTACGATTATGGTTCTAAAACGATTGCATCATGGTGTTTAGATGTCTTAGAACATTTTGTCTCTTCTCTTTGTCAAATGGCAATTAATTTAATAGTGCTTCCTCTAGCTACTGTCGCATTGGTTACGCGCAGTTTATCAACAGGGTTAAAGGAGGCTCATATTTATGATTATGATGCCCCGAGTCCAGATATATTGGGTAATGCGACGGCCTATCGCACGAAAATAGACTGAGCTGGAGCCCGTGGACTAGCCAGGAAACATCGAGAGCTGAATGCTCAACATGCCCTGGTTATTTTCAATCTATTGATTTTATTTATGGTTGCTTGGTGATATGATCATAATTTAATCACGTTGTGGTTGTTAATTTATGGTTTATTATGAAGCGAAAAATCCTTATCCTCCGCAAGGAAGATCCTGGTTGCCTTTTTTGAGTCTGTTTTCAAAAATTCTTGGTTGGTTTATCTTGGCAGCTCAAGGTCGTAAGCCTGTGCTTTGGTTAGAAGAGCAGGTGAGTGATCTGAAAAAAAAATATGCTGTAGAAATACAACAAATAACTATTACCACACATGATAAAGCAGTTTTAGATACGGTTGATATAACCCCTGTTGAAATAGAAAATATTCCCGTTAATAAAAAGCACTTTATTATTAAATTTAAAGGCAATAAAGGTTTATATGAAAACTCGCTTACAGAATATATACAAGATGCGTTGGATTATAAAGTAACTGTTGTTGCGTTTAATTATCGAGGTGTTGCAAAAAGTCAGAAATCACCGTTGGTTTTTCAAGATTTGGTAACAGACGGGATTGCTCAAGTACAACGTTTATTGGACGCTGGAGCTAACTCTCAAAATATATTACTTGATGGTGAGTCTCTGGGTGCTGGGATAGCGACCATGGTGGTTGAGCATTTTCATAAAAAAAATTGTCCCATTTATCTTTGGAACGCTCGTTCTTTTTCTTCACTCGCTGTTGCCGCTGTTAATATGACAGTTCCAACGAAGCTCCCTGATATAATAAAAAGACTTTTAACTGGTTTGGTATCGGCTTTGGGTTGGGATGTTGATGCAAGTTCTGCTTATGAACGAATTGATTCAAAATATAAAGCCTATATGGTTGTTGCTAAACCTTCTGAGAAATCAACAGGAGATGGTGCGATCCCTCATGCGTGTTCTTTGCATAAGGCTGTAAGGAAAAAAGAAAAAACATCAGCGATGCAAACGGGGCATAAGGTGTATGCACATGGTTTTTTTGAGATTGGCCATAAGGATAAGCGAGAACATTTAGTGTCTAAAGACAATGAGCAACGAACAGGCCAAGATGTATTTGGAGATTTTATTCAACGACTGGGAACATAGCCCATACGTGTGATGCTTTGAGTTTGTTGCAAAAAACATCCATGCCTGTCTTGTTGTTTTAATCACTGTAGCAGGCATTAAATCTGTGCCATGAGGGAAATGGTCTGTGTAAGATAGGATTAACAATCGAGTGTTATCATATAGAATTTAGGGCGTGTTGACATATATGGACCCTGCCGCCAACGTGCCTCGGCTTGTCCGAGGCATCCAGGAGATCTTGATTAAGAACAAATTTCT
>CAZNVR010000074.1:0-9128 GCA_964576655.1 uncultured Legionella sp.
AGTAATTCTTCAACAAGTCAGTGTTGAAGAATTACTTAAAGGCATTATTGTGGATTCAGGCAATGATGCTTGTGTTGCCATGGCTGAACATTTAGGCAGTAGTGAAAGTGGTTTCACAGAAATCATGAATAATCATGCTAAAAATTTAGGCATGACCAACAGCCATTTTACTGATAGCACAGGACTGCCTAATCAAGATCATTATACATCCGCAAAAGATTTAGCTATTTTAGGTCGAGCATTGATTAATGATTTTCCACAATACTATCACTGGTATAAACAAAAATGGTTTACTTTTAATGGGATTCGTCAGCCTAATCGTAATCGTTTATTATGGAGAGATAGTCAGGTTGATGGCGTTAAAACAGGTCACACGAACGAAGCAGGTTTTTGCCTTGTGTCCTCAGCCAAACGCGATAACATGCGATTACTTGCTGTTGTACTCAATTCACCAAACGATACCGCTCGTGCTGATGACAGTGAGCGTTTACTCAATTATGGTTTCCGCTTTTTTGAAACACACGCATTATATAAAGCCGGTACAACCATTACAGAATTGCCCTTATATAAAGGCACCACCAATAAAATACCTGTAGGCTTGATTAAAGATCAGTACATCACGATTCCAGCAGGTCAATATCAACGCTTAAGCTTGAGCACTAAAATGCCAAAGTATCTAGAGGCGCCCATTAAAAAAGGTGATGTAGCAGGTGAATTGGTCATTAAATTTGATGACAACATCGTTAGCACCTACCCGCTATACGCTTTACAAAGTGCAACAAAAGGCGGCTTTTTTACTTGCTCTAAAGATGCAGTAAAACTCATGTTTAAACGCTGGTTTGGTTCTTAAGTCGTATTTTGATAACATCAATAAAGCAGGTTGAATATTCATCTCACCTGCTTTATTCTGGAGCCATCATGACAGAAAAAACAACCTTAATAGAGTTTCCTTGTGACTTCCTGATTAAAATCATTGGTAAAAATACAGAAAACTTTACCCATGATGTATTAACAATTGTACGTAAACATTGTCCGAATACCCTTGATGAGGCTATCCAATACCAAAAAAGCCAACAATCAAGTTATATCGCGATTAGCGCTACTGTTTATGCATTAAACCAGGTGTCGCTTGATGCGCTATATCTTGAGCTAACACAACATCCAGACATGAAGATGGTACTTTGATGATTATCTCTCCTCATCAAGGCCTGCAATCGTATGAATTAATTTGGCATAAAATGCAACAATTCACATCGAATCGCACACCAGAGCAATTAGATGAATTGTGGCTCCTTGAACACCACCCTGTTTATACACAAGGACAAGCCGGTAAACCTGAGCACATATTAAATCCATCAAATATCCCCGTTGTTCAATCGGATAGAGGTGGACAGGTTACTTATCACGGGCCTGGACAGTTTATCGCCTATGTCATGATGGATATTCGTCGTAAACAGATTGGTATACGAACGTTCGTATGCCAACTGGAAGACATTTTAATTACCTTATTAGGCCAATTTAACATTACCGCACAAAAAAAATGCGGTGCTCCAGGCGTGTATGTTGCAGATAAAAAAATTGCATCCGTAGGCTTACGTGTTAAAAACGGCTGCACCTATCACGGCATAGCCCTGAATGTAGCCATGGATCTAGCGCCTTTTTCTGGCATCAATCCCTGTGGGTATGCTCAGCTACAAATGACTCAAATTCAAGATTATTACCCCACAATAACCATGCCTTCTGTTCAAGAAATCTTTGTTGCAGAATTTATTAAACTGTTTGGATGCAAGTGATGCATTTATTTACAGATTATTTACAGCCTTTGACGCTTTGGTTATCTGCAAATCCTGAATGGGCCTTGTTAATCGCTTTTTTAATGGCATTTGTTGAGTCGTTAGCGATTATTGGCAGCATCATTCCAGGCGGTGTCACAATGACCGCTATTGGTATTCTTGCAGGTTCTGGCGTCATGAATATCAGTTTAACATTACTTGCTGCGGCATTAGGTGCTGTTGCAGGAGATGGCGCCAGTTATGCCATAGGCTATGTTTTTAGCGATCATTTAAGTGAGATGTGGCCTTTTAGACGCTATCCACGTTGGCTTGACTATGGAAAAGAATATTTCGCTAAACATGGTGGAAAAAGTGTCATTATTGGGCGATTTTTTGGTCCATTGCGATCCATCATACCTGTCATAGCAGGTATGTTAAGAATGAACCCTTGGGGATTTTTGTTAGCTAATATTATTTCCGCCATCGGCTGGGCACTGTTATATGTTATACCTGGTGTATTAATCGGTGCTGCGAGTACGGAATTATCCGCCGAGAGTGCCACTCGTTTATTTATTTTTATTCTCATTGTATTGGTTGCCACGTGGTTAATCACTCAAGGGATGAAATTGATATATTTTCATGCCAGTCAATTTCTGCAAGTTTATTTAAGAAAAATTTGGGCTTTCTCTAAGTATAATTCACGTACAGCTCGATTTTTAAGAACATTAACACCTAAGTATGAAATTAATCATTTTCCTACAGCAATCTTGCTGTTACTACTCATAGTCTGTTTTTTATTGTCTGTATTAATGATTATAGTTGCTATTCAAGGCAGCTGGATTTCAGCCATAGATACCCCTTGTTACTTATTCTTACAAAGCGTCAGAACCCATTCTTTTGATGTTTTCTTTATAATGATAAGTCTTATTTTAACACCATTATCTTTATCTATTTTTGCCTTAAGCATTGCGGCATGCTCAGTCTATGTTAGAGATTGGCGTTTTTTACGTTACTGGGTCAGTTTAATTGCCATGAGTTTAAGCATGATTTGGATCTTATCATCATGTATTCATACGGCTAAACTACAAATTGTGGCCGGTACACAAGTAACCCCATCTTTTCCAGCTAAACATCTGACTCTAGCAACCGCCATGTTTGGCTTTTTAATGGGATATGCCAGCAGATATTATCGATGCATGAGTATGTTTACGATAAAAATTATTCTAACAAGTATTCTGTTTTTATCAGGTCTGGCTGCTTTATATTTAGGAGACACTTGGGCATCGAATATTTTAGCTGCATATGTTCTAGGGTGGACCCTTTGTATTGGGCATTGGATTTATTATCGACGTAAACAGCAGGCTCATGCTCTGAAAACCCTGCCCATCATCTTAAGTTGCACAATATTACTGATAACAACTTGTTTTACTTATTCAATACAATTTAAAAAATTAATTCGTATTCATTCCCCTATCAATCAGCAATTTGTTTTAACACATGATGCGTGGTGGAATCAAACGCATCCCCTGCTTCCATTGTATGTGACCAGTCGCTTTGGAAATAATATAGGGGTATTTAACATACAGTATCTTGGTGCTCTTCATCAGTTTGAACAAAAGTTATCAGAACAAGGCTGGAAACTTCAGCCAGACTCTGTTTTTTATTCTTTACTTATGCGTGCAAGTGGACAGAACTCAGCAAAAGAACTACCACTCATGGCACAATTATATTTAAATAAAAAACCCAAACTTATCATGACCTATCATTCCAATGATGGACAAACGCTGTTTATTTTACGTTTGTGGCGTTCGAATTATCATTTGTATAATTACCCAAAACCATTATGGCTAGGCAGTGTTATCTGCTTAAAACAGCTATCCAAAGATCATAAAGATGAATCCATTGCCCACCTGTTGTCTTCTTTAGAACAGTTTAAAATTAGACAAATGCCTTTGACCATTCAAATCGACTCAACCTCAGCTACCGCTCAATTATTAATCATTGAAGAAAAATAGTACTCCAGATCATCTGGAGTGAAACAAACGATTAACTTGGGATATCACAAACAATAAACACATTTGCATAAGCAAGAAAAAGAGCTTAATCTAGTGATTAGTACTGATTACTACTAGGGATTGAAGTAATGGGTAAGTTATTCAAACAAACCAAAAAGATCATTAATTGCCATGTTGCGTTATTTTTGTTACAATCTGTAACAATAAAACATTTAAAAGCCTTATGCGTAAATTAATTATTCTTATTTTATGTCTGCACATGACAACAAGTTTTGGCATGGCCCGTAAGTTAGACTGGGAAAAAGCCGTTGATCATGCAATAACTCATTACGGATTACGCCAAGAACCTCGTTTAAAATCCTATTTTTCTAAAGCAAAAGTTGCATACCCCCCTCGTGATATTGCTTTACTTGCTTTTAAAAAAGAGCAACGCATTCAATTGTGGGCTAAAAATGAAGGCGGTTGGCGTTATATTCACACCTACCCATTAACAGCCTTTAGCGGTCGTTTAGGTCCTAAATTAAAAGAAAGTGACGGGCAAATTCCAGAAGGCATTTATCGTTTAACAACGTTTAATCCATTTAGCTCATTTCATTTATCTATGATGATCAATTATCCCAATAACTTCGATCGCCTACAGGCAAGCAAAGATGGTCGACAAAAATTAGGGGGTAATATCTTCTTACACGGTAAATCATTATCTGTAGGATGTCTTGCGGTTGGAGATACAGGCATTGATCAATTGTTTTTATTAGCACACCGAGTTGGCTTAAACCATGTGCAAATGATCATTGCACCTAATGATTTACGTCAAGCAAAGCCTGCAACCAACGGATTTGCTCAACCACGCTGGCTGCCTGAATTGTATAAACAAATTGGCACCGCATTAAAACAATTTCCAGTCACAAATACAGTTTAAAAAACCTCCTCCAGGGAAATTCCAATGCTAACCAGAGAAAAATCCAGAGGATGGTCGGGTAGATTGGTCTTCCTGTGACATTTTGCTAGTTATTTTATTTTCCAAGCAAGAGAATGCTTCACGCGTCTGTTGATTTTCGGATATTAAATGTTGCATCATTATTGCAATTTGCTCCATTGCAGGAGATTCCTGCTGTTGAGTTGTTGGATAATATTCCATCTGCATTTCTCTTTCCTGTGCTAATTCCATGTAATGATTACGCATTCCATCCAATTTTCTCACAACAAGACTATTTTCTTCTTCTCCATACATTGATTGAGCAAGCGTTGTGGCGTTTACCTGAATAATCTGACGTATTAATTTTTCATCATGGCCCTGAGCGCGTAAGGCATTACCTAGATGTGAAGATGCTATTTGGGCAAATGAATTGATATTGGGCATCATGCTCTGTTCTACAATCGAAGTTTGCTGATTATGAGTAGGGAATTGCGAGAGGAACTCTTTGGCTTTTGCCTCAATCACATATATTGCGAGCATTGATTCATTCAATTTCATGTAAAACGCATTCTTACTTTCATTCAAATGTTCAATATATTTTTCACGATGAAATGGGTAAAAATACCTGCTAAATTTCCGTTTAGTAGCACAATTTGTTATCAATTCAATAAAATCCGGTATATTTTTTTGCAGTATTTTTTCTACGAAAGCAACTTTTTCTTTTATTTTCTGAGCAATAGAGCAAGAAGGCCTTGTATTTAGGTCTTCTAATAACTCATCCAACTCAACTTCCGTCTTGTTTATATAATTAAATCTAGTTTCTAATTTTTCTCGATCACTGTTACATGCCATTAAAAGTTCGTCTGTTTCCTCATTATAGTTATCGATCATAAAGTCTATAAGTTGCAGCGTTGTTTCAAATAATACTCTTTTCATGTTATTTCCAGCCGTTGCATGTCTATATTGAGGTAGCATTGTATCATGATCGATTTAATTTGAGCAATCTGCTCTTTTAATGAAAAACAATTCCCTCAGACAAGAAATCAAGGAGCAGTATCACCGTACAATCCATGATTAACTTCGTTAACAATCAACTGATCTCATTGGATGTTAGGCCATCAAATGAACCAGACCAAGCTTATAGAAGGCTGCCGCTATATTTAGTAAAAATGTTAGAGCTTTTTTGATATCATCCATAATGCACAATGTGCTATTTCATGAGTGAAAAAATTATTGATAAACTTTGCGTTAAAGGAGTATCGTCTAAATAGGCCGTCAACCAAGCAACTTTTAGGCTTAAGTTGACACCCATGCGCTTTCGCGGCGCATGGCAGATTTTTTGTCATGTACTGAGTTTAAAAAATATAACTCATGGCGTTATTCAAAGACTGAACATAAGTCTGGGAATTACTCGTGTTCAGGCGCAACAACAAAAATACCAGGCGCATTTCTTAAATAATTATTGTAATCCATGCCATAACCAAAAATGTAGTGATCTTCAACCTGCAACCCTACAAAATCGGCATGCTTTAAGCCATGTTCAACACGCTTTTCATATTTATCTAATAATACTGCGGTTAACACCGCTTTAGCACCTAATTTTTCTAATTCAGCAACAATCGCCGCCAGTGTAATACCACCATCAAGAATATCTTCAACAATTAATACGGTTCGCCCTTTTAAATCAGCACTGGGCTTAACTTTCCAATGTAAATCTTTACCAGAGGTATCACCGCGATAACGTGTTGCATGCACATAATCAACTTCTAATGGGAAATCAAGCCGTGGTAGTAAATTGCCTAATAATACCAATCCACCAATCATTACACATAAAAGCACTGGATTTTGATCATGTAATTTCTGATGAATATCAATGGCCATTTGATCAATGGCTGCTTCAACATCTTGGGTCGTAAAAAGCTGTGTTGATTTTTCATAAACATCTTGAATTTTACTTGGAATTGTCATTTAAAGTCCTAAATTATTGATGCGCTGATTAACTGAAGAAAAGCGCATTATACAGAGATATCACGTTGCAATTCAATTACGCGCAACATACAAAAACTCATCATCGTATTGATTTAAAATAAATGGCGGTGTAAGAGGTTGATATTTTTGCATAATTAAACAATAAAACGCAGCAGGAAATGGCCATATCATTTTCCCCATTTCATTTAAAAACTCTAAAGATTGAATGAGTGATGGATGAGTAACAGGAGGAATATAATAAAAACTATTCAACATACATTGAGAGTACCCCATAGATAATAAAGTATTTTTTAGTTTAATCGAGGATGTCAGCGTGTTCACTTTCTCACCAAAACAATTTACACATCCCAAACGCAATCCTGCCCCCCAAAAACTCCATGGATTCACTCCAAAAAAAATAACATGCCCCATAGGTTTTAGTACACGATCAATTTCAAATAATGGATTTTTATGTAGTCCAAAGGCATCAAGGGTTAAAGGGGCTATAACGCAATCCACGCTATGTTTATCAATCGGTAAGGACGTTAATGATGTAATTAAAGCGGTGTTATTTGACGTTTCACAGGGAGATGCAATCCACTTAAGATTAAAATTAAGTTGCGACATCCAGGTATTCTGATAACAATCCCCTAATTGTAATAATCGATGACCACTCAATAATTCAGACACATTGGTAAGCTCTGATGTAAAGGCTTTGGCGACGCGCAAACCTTGTGGTGTTTTAAACCAATGACTCAACGCATTATATTTAGTTACCTGCTCATCCCAGATCAAGGTAGTTATCTCAATGAATGATCAAATGTTATATCATACACTTATCGCATCAATTGTAATACCACTCTTCTGTATGAGATCCTTTCAATAACGCTTCTGACCTGTGCAATCTATCACTAACCTGCCAACTGTTTTCTTGGTTTTATACAACTCAATTGTTAAAAGCATTATTTAAACCTTTGTTAAATGATTGGTCAGTTGATATTTAATTTCACGTGGAAAATTTTCTGGTAATAAAGCAGGATTAAAAAAACTACAATGTAACACACCGTTCATTCTCCAATTGCCTGTTAATAGGCGAGATTTAGTCTTTTTCCACACACGACCAATAGTATTGGCTGCATCAGATAAGATCTGCTCTCTTTGCTGCATTTCTGCTTTGCCCACCTGGCTCCATGACCCATCTCGGATACCTAATTTTATAGCTTGCCTTTCAGTAAGGTTACCTACACTCATGTTATTGCGAGTTATTACGGCTTTCCTAAGTTTATTGGCTTCTAAACTGCTTTGTTCTAAAGCTTTTACCAACAGGCTCCATTGTTTACTTGGTTGAACACCGATTGGGCCATTTGAAAATCCCAAAGCAGGGATCAATGTTTCATATATTCCTGCAAAAGGAACCCCTCCTGAAAAATAAATAACGGATAGAAATAAAAAATGCTCACTCAATTTTTTTGAGGTAGGCTGCGGTACAAGTGCCCAATCTCCTTTTGGTAATAATAATCTATGTTCTAATTGTGGTGTCTTGCAATAGGCTCTAAAGTCAAAAATTGTTGCCGATGGAAACATGCGAAAAAAACCTTCAATCACGCCAAGCATCAAAGGATCCGCCAGAACTGCTGTACCTAAACCTCGAAAAGTAGGGGTAATAAATGCGGTTAGGGGGATTTTATATCGATTTAAAATACTTATTTGAATATTACGAATGCACTCGATTGCTTCCGGGTGCAGGTGTTTTTCATTTTGTTCACAATAAGCCGTAGCTATAAAATCTAAATTAATAGCCATAACGTGTTCACGATAATCTACAGGTAATATAACAGGATATTTTATAGCCATTTGTTTTGGAATATCGGCAAATTCTATTCCTACATCAAAATCTGAATAAATACCGAATTGTTCAATCAAAGGGATAAGGGTTCTTACACAATCAGATGCAGAGGCTAATACTCCTGCTTTATTATGAATTTCCTGTTTGGCTATGTCATAGATACGCCTATCTAACTCATGATGCAGTAAATTAGGCAAATCTGCATCAAAATCCATAGGGATAATGTTAAATTGTGTACAAAATTTGTTTAAAGACGCGCGAGCAATATCTGAAAGAATAGAGGAGCTGTAAACAAATCCTAGGGTTATGTCAGGATTCTTCTCACGGGCACGTATAAACCGAAGTTGATTTTCAATACCAAGAAAAATATCAGGAATATCACTAAACCATATTTTATAGTGCTTTTTTGTATTTAATAACCAAGACATACATCATTCAGCATAAAATAAAATCATTGTAACATAAAAAAGACCAAAAAAGAAAAATGGTAACTCCCCACGTCATCCCGAACCTGAGAGATTGTCACAAAATTTCCCCATATAACAAATCGCCTTTAATTAGGGCGTGTTGACAATTGCTCCGCCCGCCTACGTGCCTCGGCTTGTCCGAGG
>CAZNVR010000075.1:0-9073 GCA_964576655.1 uncultured Legionella sp.
GGCGCGCTATTTTTTATGCGGATAAAATAACAGGTTCTATGCAACGGGCGATAGATGAAACACAACGTCGGCGTGATATACAAACAGCATTTAATATCAAGCATGGAATTACTCCTCAAGGGATTGTTAAATCCGTTGAGGATATTATGGAAGGTGCTCATTTTGGCACTCGAAAAAGTAAAGCCGCTTCAGTTAAGGCGGCTGAGGTTATTTTAACAACCGATGAATTAGTGAAACGTATACGTCTGCTTGAAAAGCAAATGTATGCGCATGCTAAAAACATGGAATTTGAGCAAGCGGCTGTAGTTCGTGATGAAGTATTAGCTCTGCAAGAACGATTAGATCGTTGTTAATCGAGTCATCTCTTATAGTTTGCTTGCGCGTTTTCTTCAAGGCGGTCAGAGACATCCACTTTAGAGTGAATATATTTGTATAATGCCGATTGTATTAGAGGCTCTTTCCTGGCATCAGGTAAAGCGTTTGCAAAATCTAGCGCCTGTTTATACATTGGGGCTTTAAACTCAGGCTTGGTGGTCGTCGTCGTCCATTCAGCGCTTAAACAAAATAAACGTAACATCATTTCATCATCATGATATGTGCGTTTGGGAATAAGTGTGTTGGCCAGTTGGGCCGTTACAATGGCTGTTTGAGTCTTTTCTACTTGTTTGTTTTGTAGATGTTCCTTGGCTTTTGATTTCCAATGTTCAATAAAGTTTCTTTGTTTATCAATGTCTAATCGTGGAAAATGATCAACTATATAGGATAATAAAATTTGGCAGGTAGTATAAAGCTCGTTGTATTTTTCATCAAAGTTAACGCGACAAAAATAAAATCTAATTTCACCGCTATTTTTTTTATTTGACTCTTGTATGATCTGTATAGCAGTATTTCTATCGGGTAGTAATAAGGGTTTTATAGAACTGGAGCCAGACACTAACAGAAATCCAAATGCTCTCCCTGTTAATAATGAGCCTACATGAACCATGATGGTTGTTGGGCAAGTGTATGGAAGTAATGTTTCTATTAAAAGACAATTGCTAGGGGTATCCATTGCTAAGTCAAACATCTTATTTATTCTACTGGAGCGAACCATTTCTTCATAGGTAAGGTTTAACGTGTTTGATGCTTTATTCGATGGTGTTGTTTGTTGCATTGCAAGCGGCAAAATAGAGCCTAGAGACGATGTGATTTCCATTTGTGCACCAATGCTTAACAACGCGTGAATAAATTTAGGGTTGGGGTTGTAATAAAAACACACGATAATCGACTGAAGTGCATTAAAACCAATCTGATGACACATTAGTTGTGCTTCTTCTGGTAAAGTACCTTGCTGCAGAAATAAATTAAATACCTTGATATTGTCTTTTAGAAACAATCGTAGTAGGCGGCCACATGCAGATTTTTTTTCGGGAATATAAGTAAAGCGAGCATTTGAGCAAATTACAGCCGAGCGATATTGTTCTGAATGCTCATAAAAAAATTCAGCGATTTTGATTAATGAATCGGTGAGTGATGCATCCGTACATGACTCAATATCCTGGAGGAATTTAAAAAAAACAGGGATAAGATTATAGTGATTAACCACATAATTGTAGGTGAACAGCACAGCATCCAGATTTCCATTGGCAATTATTTCTTCAAAATAATCAAGTATGGCCTCATGGATAGTTAATTTTTTTAACAGTTTTTTTATGAGGTTTTTAACTTGTTTGGATGGGTGATTGAGTTCTAAATCTAGAATTCCTTCCTTAAACTCTTTTAATAATTGATCGCATTGAATTAATGCTTGTTGCTTATCGGGGGTGTTTTCCCACAATTCATTTATTACATCCACTTGTTTTTTCAGTCGATTGGTTAATTCTTGTTTGACAGATACCTGAGTAATGGTAGGAGCAGTGGTGGTTGAGGGGAGTAGCATAGACATAGAATCATCGTCTAGCCGCGTTGCTTCTAACATCGTTTGTGTGGATATGACGGCGTCTGGTTTTTTATGCAGATGAGTCAGACGGTCTGAGAGTTCTGTTAATTGAGCCGAACCTGTCATCTCGTGTAAATCATGATAGTGATTGATGGTTGTTAAAATAGTTTGTAATTCATCAATCATAATAAGAGCTTGATTGGTGTTTAGAGCATCTGTTAAATCTTGTAATAGGTCAGATAATTGACGTTCTTTTGAATGGTATTGTGTGATCAGTGCTGAATAAACCTGCGCTTTACGATCGATTAATTGTTTTAATAATTGTTGACTTTGGTGTGCATGTTGATAAATAAGAAAGCGAGTGTTTTCGATGGTAGGCGCATCGATTGTTTTTATAGATCCGTCTTCTAAATGAATACATTTAATTTCGATATGAATGAGCGCTGCATGCCGATTAAAATAAGCATGGATAATGTAGCGTGTTTGCGAGTTTTCATAGATCATTGTTAAATGACTAGGGCTAAATAATACAGTGTCTTTTTTTACCCGTTGATCAATTGAGAGATGTTGTTCAACACAACGAAAGCCTGGAAATACAGTTGGTAATTCAATGCTTGGTGTTAATCTGATATAGATAACATGGCGTGCATCATTGAGCGATTTATCGATTCTATAGCCTGATAAAACAGGGTCATTCGCGTGATCGAGTAAAAAGTAATATAAACTGTTTTCACGATAGGATGCGTGGCTTGGTTTTTTTTGTCCAAATAGACTGTGATGATACATCTGAATTGTTCTGTATAAAAAGGAAATTATAACATAACTAGCTATAAAACAACCAATGTGCCAACAAATGTTTTATATTAGATGTCTATCCTGCTGCATGCTCCATAAATAGTCGCTTTAATGGTGATAAATGATTGCAGGCATTCAGGCCTAGGCCTCTTATAACGGTGACAGCAGGTAGTGGATTTGCAAAAAGAGTTTTCAAACAGCCCATTAATGCAATGGTTTGCCACACGGCATGCTTGCGTTCACGTTGATAGGCATTCAGTGTTTTATTAGACCAAGTAAACTGTTTATTTTGATCAATATGTGTAAGCCAGCAGTTTAAATCAGCAAGACCGACATTAAGACCTAATCCTGCCAGAGGGTGAATGGTGTGTGCTGCATCCCCCATGAGAAGCCATTGAGCACCGCTGTATTGGTTTGTATGGCGCATAATAAGCGGGAATTGTTTACGTGCAGCGCGTAGCTTGCAATGGCCTAGTTTTGCAGCAATTGCGTTAGTTAGTTCTTTTTCGAAGGCCTCATCGGACAGTGTCATGAGATGTTTAGCTTGGTTTGTAGACCAGACAATTGAACAAGAGTGAGGGTCTGTTAGTGGTAAAAATGCCAGGGGGCCATCAGGATTAAACACTTGCCAGGCCGTTTGTTGGTGAGGCTTTTCTGTTTCGACCGTTGTGACAATGGCTGTTTGATGATAAGGCCAGCTAGTCAGCGTTACGCCTAGTAATTCACGTATAGAAGACATGGCGCCGTCTGCTACGATGAATAGTTTTGCATGCCATAAAGATGATTCTGCTTGTATCGATATCCCATGATCGTTTATTCGTACATCGTTGATTTTATGATGCGGGAACAGTTCAATATCTAGATCTTGAGCTTGTTGTATTGCGGCGTTTTTAATCGTGTTTTCATGAATGATCACCCCCAGGTGATCAGTGCCTAACATGCGTGCATCAAAATCAATATGAGCCTGATTAACAGCATCCCATACATGCATATGTGTATATGCGGAAACGTGTGATGGATTGATGTTTTGCCAAAGGTTTAATTGGGTTAATAAGCGAATAGACGCTTGATTTAAAGCATACACACGTGAGTTAAGCGGTGTATCAATCCTGAGGTCGCCCGCATCGATGATGCCTACAGAAAATCCTCGTTGGCGCATGGCAATTGCAGCACACAAGCCAATAATACCGCCACCGGCAACGATGATATCAAACGTTTGCTTCATTGAAGTCCTTGAGAAGGTAAGGAGATACCACATGCTAAATCGGGGATGATTCCGCCATAACCGCGGGCATATTTGGCAAGTATGTTTTTTAATAAAAAGCTATTATCCAGAGCAATTAAACCTGCGGCACGAGCCAGGCTCATGCCTGGTAGATTACTGGTAAATAATTCAACCAAGCCATTGGTGAAGTGGGTGATGGTCGTTTGATCATGGCGGCGTGAGGTTAAATACGTATCTAACATGTTAGGGCCAAATCGGTCATGTACTACGCATTGAGCCAGCATTGCTACATCTCTTAGACCTAAGTTAAATCCTTGTCCTGCAACGGGGTGCAATGTATGCGCCGCATTACCAACAAAAACCACTTTATGATGTACTTGTTTTGGCATTAAGACTTGATGTAACGGATAAATCATACGCTGCCCTACCCGATGAAACCGGCCTAAACGATAACCAAACGCTGTTTGTAACTGTGTTAAAAACACGTGATCTGGCATGTCCATATGTCGTGCTGCATCAAGGGGTGACATTGCCCAAACCAATGATGCTCGTTTATCAGTAAGAGGGAGTAATGCAAGTGGTCCTGCTTGGGTAAAGCGCTCATACGCTTGATGTTGATGAAAGCGAGTTAGCCCTATATTGGCAACAACAGCATGTTGTTCGTAATTTTTATCATGTGTTTTAAGGTCGCATAATGCGCGAACAGATGAACGGGTTCCATCAGCGGCCACTATTAATTGCGCTCGGATATTTATATCCCCCGTAACTGTTGAGACAATAGCTGTGCCATCCATGGGATTCAGGTCGCTGATTGTACCAGTCAGGATGCAACGATTGTCTAATCGTTGGGATAATGCACGATTGATATGATATATTTCTATCACGTAACCGAGTGGATTGTCATCCTTACTTGTCAGACGTGCACTACCAAATCGCTGTTGTTCAGAGACATGAATCATTTTTATGGGAGTTGCCGCGTCTTGCAGTAAAGACCATACCTTTAGCATTTTTAAAATTGTTACACTCGCAGGTGATAGAGCCAAGCTTCTTGCATCAAAGTCAGGTTGAGTGAGTACTTGAGTTGACTGCTCAACCAATAAACAACTTATTCCAGCATTAGTGAGCGCCAACATTAACGTTGACCCCGTTAGGCCACCGCCTACAATCAGTACGTCCACCTCACGATTAATCACGTGCTAGTGCCTCTATATCAACAATATTTACCGCCAGTTCGGCCGTTAAATTTTGATACCCATCATCGGTAACATGAATATCATCTTCAATACGCACGCCAATATTCCACCAACGTTCATCTACAGGCATACCCGCACTGATATATAAACCAGGTTCTACGGTTAACACCATGCCTGATTGCAACGCACGCCATTGTTTATCAATTTTGTAATCACCACAATCGTGTACATCAAGGCCTAACCAATGTCCGGAGTTATGCATATAAAAAGGTTTGTAGGCTTGATGTTCAATTAATTCATCAACATCGCCTGTTAATAAGCCTAAGTCAACCAGCCCGGTTGTTAAAATACGAACAATGGTTTGTTGGACGTCATCCCAAATACAACCCGGTCGAATGCATGCAATGCCTGCTTGCTGTGCGTGCAAAACCAATTCGTAAATAGCACGTTGTTCAGCACTAAAACGTCCATTTATTGGAAACGTACGAGTGACATCAGCGGCATAATTTTCAAATTCAGCACCTGCGTCAATTAACACTAATTCGCCAGATTTAAGGCGTTTATTGTTCTCGGTATAATGTAAAATACAAGCATTTTCACCACTGGCTACAATTGAATCATAAGCAGCACTACGACAGCCTTGGCGTGTAAACTCATGAATGATTTCTGCTTCCAACTGATATTCATAAGTGGCTTTATGACACGCTTTAATCGCGCGTTGATGGGCTGCAACAGTAATATTGGCTGCGATCTGCATCAATGTTATTTCAGCTTTACTTTTAAATAAGCGCATTTCACCTAAGAGAGGTTTTATATCGTAAAAAGCATTTGGTGCTTTGATACCTCGTCGAATTTGTCCTTTAACGGTTTGCCATGCCTGTTTAATGGCGTGCTCACAGACTAAATTTTGTCCTAAAGCATAATAAATGGCTTTTTTTTCAGCTAGAAATTCGGGTAGCCGTGTTGATAAACTATCGATTGAATAGGCCAAATCGACACCTAGTTGATGACATGCTTGTTCCTGGCCTAAACGTCGACCTGTCCATTGTTCTTGTTCTGGATTGTTTGGACGATTAAACAATACGCTTATGGAGTTATTGCCTGATGTAATTAATAATACCGCACCAGGTTCGTTAAAGCCGGTTAAATAATAAAAATCACTATCTTGTCGAAATCGGTAATGCGCATCTCCGTTGCGAAGCACGTCTTCTGCCGCGGGAATCACAGCCACACAATCAATGGGTAATTGCATTGCGAGAGCACGGCGTCTGGCTTGATAGTCCTGTATATGCATTAACGAATCCTTAAAACATGTGTTCATTGAAAGTAATCACCTTAGTGCGCTGTTTTGTTATCACTATGATGTGGTTTGCGAGGATTCATTTGAGAATCACTATGAATATGTAAAACAGCCATTCGTGTGTATTCAGTAATGTCTAGTAGGGCATGTTCATTGTCCTCCTCGAATTGCAACTCATGATAATCCAGGTTTGAAAACTCAGTGATATGTTGTAACGCATCCTGGGTATCTTCGTCGTCTAGTTCATTATAGTCCACACTTGTCATTTGAATGCCATGGATGAATCCTTCGCACCAGTCGCTAAACGATAAGGCACGGCGTTCGAGAGAGTCTTGTTCATCAACCAGTAATAATTGAAATTCAAAGCCTAAGCCTTCGATTTGTTGTTGAGTGATTGTAAACAATTGAAATAATGCAATGGTTGCAGGACGTGTGACTGGATCGTTTAAATCCGAAATGAGAGTGCGCAGGTAGGCTACGCCCTCGCTAATTGCGCCTGTTGCCAGATAACCACACATTATTCCGTGTAATTCACTGCCAGAAAAAGGAATGGCAAGAGGGGCTATAGAATCAATAAATGTTTGATACAGCGGAAGAATCTGGGCATTAGGTTTGGTTGACATAGTAAACTCTTTAAAAAAACATCAAATTATGACCTGACTCAGTATATAATAGCTGCAATGCTTGAACAAGCCGACTTAAATAAAGCAAAATCTACTATATATTTTAGAGAAAAACATGACAACAACTCAGCTGTGTACTATTCAAATTTTGAATAAATCGTATAAAATTAAATGCCCTGATGCGGAGATGGATAATCTTAAACTGGCAGCAGAAAAATTAAATGTAGAGCTCATTAAGAAAAAAAATAGTTCTAAAAAAATGGATGACTTTCAATCGTTATTGATGGCGGCATTGCATATTAGCCATGAACTGGTGTTATGTGAACATCAGCAAATGCAACAACGAGAACAATTGGCTCGTTTTATTAATACGCTTGAAACAACAGTGGGGATGGATAACGGAAACATTTAATGTGGACATTATTTAGGCAATGTCCACAGGCCGTTGTATAACGTGTGAGATGCTTTTTTATTTCTTTGACACCTGTAACGCCGTTACGTTTTGTAAACCTCGGGGCAGTCGGTTTCCTCGGCGACCTCGCTCTCCTTGATAATGCTGTAGGTCTGCAGTTTTAAGCGTAAAATGACGCTTACCTGCATGCACCGTTATTTCATCATCGGGAGTAATGATTTGTACATCAATCACCCATTCTTCACGTAATGATGCTTTCGCAGAAGGAATGCTGATAAATTTATTGCCTTTCCCTCGAGTTAACTGAGGTAATTCCATGGCTGCAAAAATGAGTAATCGGCCTGTATTTGTAATACACACCACTTGTTGCGTTTCTTTGGATGTGAGTATGCGAGGTGGTAACACTTGACTGTTTGTTGGTAATTTAAGGCATGCTTTGCCATTACGGCTTTTGACATAAAGATCTTTTAGTTGAGTGATAAATCCATAACCGGCATCCGTGGCTAAAAACACCCATTCATCAGGCTCGCCACTAATTAACGCTACAAATGAGGTACCATCAGCAGGATTTAATTTACCTGTTAGCGGTTCACCTTGGCCTCGAGCAGAAGGAAGTACATGCCCTGGCACATTATACACCTTGCCTTCGCTATCAAAAAAAACAACCTGTTGATTGCTGCGAGCATTGGTTTGTGCTTTAAATTCATCACTGGATTTATAGCTAAGTGTCGTGCCAACAATATCAAAGCCCTTTGCAGCACGCACCCAACCTTTTTGTGATAACACTACTGTAATAGGGTCATTTGGTAGAATATCTTCTTCTTTTAATGCAGATGACATTTGGCGTTCAATGATGGGAGAGCGTCTGACATCACCATAAGCATTACGATCAGCGGTAATTTCATTTTTTACTAAAGTACGCAGTCTGCGATCACTCGATAAGGTTTGTTGTAAATGGTCACGTTCAGCATTTAATTCGTCTAATTCACTACGTAATTTAAATTCTTCTAATTTAGCTAAATGACGTAATTTCATATCTAAAATTGCATCGGCTTGTTTTTCACTTAGCATAAAACGGGCGATTAACGCTTGTTTGGGTTGGTCTTCTTCGCGGATAATGGCAATCACTTCATCTAGATTTAAATAGGCAATCAATAGGCCTTCAAGGATATGTAAACGCTCTAATACTTTATCCAACCGATATTGCAGACGTTTTTTAACGGTACTTAATCGAAAAATCAACCATTCTTGTAAAATAACCAGTAAATTTTTCACACGAGGTTTGCCGTCTAACCCTATCATATTAAAATTAACACGATAGCTGCGTTCTAAATCAGTGGTTGCAAATAAATGCAGCATTAGCCCTTCAATTTCAACACGATTTGAACGCGGAATAATTACAAGGCGGGTTGGGTGCTCATGATCTGATTCATCACGTAAATCCTCAACCATGGGTAGTTTCTTTTGTTGCATTTGTGCGGCGATTTGTTCAACCACTTTCGCGCCAGACACCTGATAAGGCAGTGCTGTAATCACAATGTTGTGTTTTTCAACTTGATATACCGCACGCATTTTAATTGAGCCTAAACCCGTTGCATATATACTGC
>CAZNVR010000076.1:0-9008 GCA_964576655.1 uncultured Legionella sp.
AATGGAATGCAATCCAGGTGGAGTTTACCGGCATCAATTTTTGAGTACTCCAGTATGTCATTGATGATTGCTAACAAGTCTTGCGCGGACGATTTAATGGTTTTTACATAATCGAGTTGCAACGGATTTAACGGGCTTTCTAATAGCACATTTGTAAACCCAATGACGCCATTCATGGGGGTGCGAATTTCGTGACTCATGTTTGCAATAAATTCTGATTTTTGTCGACTTTTTTCCTCAGACTTCTTTTTATCTAATGATAACTCAATGTTTTTTTCTTCAAGTAGCTCTAAGGCATGTTGTAAGTCTGTTGTTGCCATTTCAATTGATTGATTGATATCTTGGACCGAGTTGAGGTAGCTTTTTTGTAAATGGGCGCAGCCTTGTTCGATGATGCCTAGTTCTCCGGTGCTAGATACTTTTATCAACGTTTCAAATTCATTATTAAGAAGTTGTCGCATACTACGTCTTAGACGAGTAATTGGTCTATAAATCCGTCTTGATAAAATATAATTAATAGATAAGCCAATTAATAATCCTGTTAATGTTATAAAAATAGTAATGATATACATTTGATAGCGTTTAATTAATATGAATTTCACATCCATATCCATGGAAATCCAGCCTAGTCGTTCATTCGTATTAAACGCAATCAGGCCAAAAGAGTGATAAGGGCGGAATTCAGGAACAGTGATGTTCGCCATGAAGTTAATGGCATGATGAGGTAATGGTTTACTACTGATATCTGTTTTTTTCATTTGAGGGGGGTGGCGGGAATCAAGCAATAGTCGCTTATCACCACGATAGGCCAGCAGTTCTCCTTTAATATTGTAAAACGCTAGTGAAAGAATTTCAGGATTTGATCGTGATGAATCAATGATCGCCTGTAAGGCTCGATTATCATCATGCAATATGGCTTGTTGTGCCAAGGGAATAATGGGATTAATGAATGCATGAGCTAGGCGTGATACTTGTTGATTTAACGCTTTGTCATATTGGATGTTATAAAATAAAGCAAAAAGTAATGCTACGAAAAAGATGGGGATGAGCGTTACGATTCGTAGTTGATATTTAATACCGGGACTTTTCACTGTGACCTATAGGGTTAACGTTTAATTTCAAACGCTATTATAACCAGTGCATTAAAAACAGATAGTGGTTCGTTGTGGTTTGATAGGATTAAAACGTACTTAAAGAAAAAAAATGACTAAAAAGGCTTTATAATGTATAGTAAGCGCATTTATTTGTCATTAAGGTGTGTTGTGACCTATTGTGTTCTGTTTAATCAAGTGAATAGTGATGGTGTTGGTGATTTTTCTCACTTTGAAGACATTTTAAACTTTATGTTAGCCAGTGACTTACTAAAGCATATGCGTTTTTTTGCTATCGTATGTTTTAATAAAGAAGGCGCTTCTTCTAACTATGCAGCGATTGAAAAAAAATTAGAAAAGCTAGGTGTGGATTATTTATTTGGGTATTCCGCGGATCATTGGCGCTTTAGTGAAGACGATGAGGTCATACAAACGCTAAATCAGGCAGAACAAGCCATTATTGTGTCATTTGATGGCGGAAGAACGTCTCTCTTTAATCAATATGAAAGGCATTTAAAACAAAGTTTACCCATTAAATTTATTGGTGAGCATGAAGTCATTAGACCTTTTTCGTTGGGTGATATCTCTATCAACTGTTTATCTCGTTCACTCGGTTTATCTAATTCTTGTTATGGAATAAAAATAGCAAAATACAATTCATTGTCGCCATCGCTTGCATGGGCGGTGATTAACTCCCAAGATTCTAACTTTGCAAATCGGTTGTTAACGCTAAGTGATGTAGCTGTATTTGATGACATGATGAAACAGCAAGTACTCATTCCTGCTTATTTTAATGTGATTAAGGATTTTTATCGTTTTTTACGATTTTTAGGTGTGAATGATTCGTTCGCTCACGATCAAACGCTCATGATTCATTTATCAGGCTTAAAAGAGATGGGCGATTTCATCAGTCTTTTTTCTTACTATATAAAAATTGATACACAACTGAATTCTTGTTGTATTCGCGAGATTATAGTGAGTCATGCAAAACATGAAATGAGTCACTCTATCATAATGAATCCATTGGGTAAAAAAAAGGCATATATCGTGATGGGGTATTATTTGACGGATGCATCATTAAATGCGCTATATCAATTATCAAGTATTGCTGGTGTGTCTGGTGATAATACATTTGAACGTTGTGTCGCCCTAAATGTATTGCCATTATATCGTTCAACCAATGTTGAAATTAAAGCGCCTACATTGATTGCTTTAAAAAAAATAACCCAATTGCCGGAATTAGATATTTCACCGAAAGCTCGATTGTCTTTTGAAGCATTGTTTACATTTAACAGTTATGAGGAAGAAGCCCATCAAGACGCTTGGGGGCAGATAGACTCAGTAAGTATGATTGATTTTAATGAAATGATTGCCGCATGGCCTGTTATAACCGCTTATTTAAAAACGTTTAAAAATTTTTATAATCGTTTAGAAGACATTGTATTGGAGCATACAGAAAAAAAATACAATAAAAAAATGACCTTATTTAATCAGGTTGCAAATAAAGATGAAGCCTTTTTTCTACCTCAAGCAGAACAAGGTATGAAGCGTTGAGGCGTACAGTAATTTGATCGAAAAAGATTAGTGTGGATTGTGGTTATTCGTTTCGAGGTTTTAGGTTAAATTTAGTCTTGATAATTTAAATCAGTGTAGTTGAATCGTTTGAATATGCTTCTCTATTCTTGCGTTATTTTTGATCACTAAACTCTTGGTTATAACATAAAATAATCATCAAAAGATTGTCTACCTGCTCATGCTCTGATTCAAGTAGAAAAGGTTCACTTGATACGTTATTATAGCGCAAATCTTTTGCAGTTTTAATGGAGTCTCTGATGGTAGTTAGAACACGGTTTGCCCCGAGTCCCACGGGTTTTTTACATGTGGGTGGTGCGCGAACAGCACTGTTTTCCTGGTTATTTGCTAAACGCCATGGAGGGCAGTTTATTTTAAGAATAGAAGATACCGATAGAGAGCGTTCAACGCCTGAATCAGTACAGGCTATTTTAGATGGCATGGCATGGTTAGGTTTGGAACATGATGAAGGCCCGTTTTATCAAACGGATCGTTATTCTCGTTATCAAGATATCGCTCTTCAATTGCTTCAAGAAGGTAAGGCATACCGTTGTTCTTGTAGTAAAGAGCGTATTGAAACGCTTAGAGAGGCTCAGTTAGCCGCAAAAGAAAAACCTCGTTATGATGGTCATTGTCGTGAAACGCTTGTGTCAGAAGACAGCCCCCATGTCATTCGATTTAAAAATCCTCAAACGGGTATTGTGTCATTTACAGACGAGGTGTATGGAGACATTCATGTCAGTAATCAAGAGTTAGATGATTTAATTTTAGTTCGCTCAGATGGTAATCCCACTTATAATTTTGCAGTGGTGATTGATGATTGGGATATGCAAATTACTCATGTCATTCGTGGTGATGATCATATTAACAATACACCGCGACAAATTAATCTCTTTAAAGCCTTGAATGCTCCTGTGCCGGTGTTTGCTCATTTACCGATGATTTTAGGTGATGATGGTAAGCGTTTATCAAAACGACATGGTGCTGTGGGGGTGATGCAATTTAGAGATGAAGGTTATTTACCTCATGCGTTGTTAAATTATTTAGTGCGCTTAGGCTGGTCACATGGAGATCAGGAGTTGTTTAGTGTTGATGAGATGATAGCTTGTTTTGATTTAAAACATGTAAGTCGCGGAGTATCTAGTTTTAATTATGATAAATTGCACTGGATTAACCAACATTATCAAAAAAGTGATGATCCAGAGATCGTTGCAAAAGCGTTGGCTTGGCATTTTGAACAACAACAGATTGATATCACTCAAGGGCCTGATTTGGTCGATTTAGTTCGTGTTCAAGCAGAGCGTTGTAAAACGTTAGCTGAAATGTGTCAAATAAGTAAGTATTTTTATGCAGATGATCTTCAATATGATGACGTTGCTATAAAAAAACATTTACGTCCCGTTGTGCTTGAACCTTTAACGGCACTATTTTCACGCTTTTCTCAAATCATTGATTGGAAGCCTGATAATTTACAAATGTGCATCAATGATGTGAGTGCTGAATTTAATGTTAACATGGGTAAAATAGCTCAGCCGTTGCGTGTTGCAACCACTGGAGGCAGTATGTCGCCCTCCATTGATATGACATTAACATTATTAGGTAAAACACGCGTGTTAAGTCGATTACAGCAAGCACTGATTTGGATCGCTGAACGAAAAGAGAATGGTTAAGCTCAAGTTGTTTTCATTGTTTTTTAACGGCTGATAAATACAGATGTGATGCAGATAAGTCGTGCATCACATCTAGAATATGGAGGTTTTTATGTTAGTTGTTTTTTCTTGTAAGGCGTATGAAAACATTACTATGTTTGGTGATGTGGCTTTAAAATTATTAAAAATAATGGGGCATAGTGGAACGATTCCTGGTGCTCTTTTAGCAGATGATGTACAAGAGGCATTAACGCGCTTGCAACAAGCGGTGTCTTTAGAAAAAGGCGTAAATCTGCAACCTAAACCAGAAGAGCAGGATGCCGATGTCAGCTTAAGGCATCGTGCTTTGCCTTTGATTGGTTTGTTAGACAATGCCGTGAAACATCATTGTAATGTGATGTGGGAGCAAGGCTAGGGCCATCGATATATAAAGGAACCTAACAGCCATTCACAAGGGTTTGAATGGCTGTTAGGTTGTTTGACGCACCGAAATCCAAACCATCTATCATTGCCCTACTCAAACTGAGCGGGTATTCCTTGCCAACGTGTATTAATCGGTAGTCGCTCTCCCTTCATCAGTAATGACAAGCTACTTAACGTGGAGTTTTTTTCCATGGTAGTGTCATATAAAATCGCGGAATTGGCACCAATATTGCAATCATCATGAATATCAATCGTTGATAATTGTAAAAATTCTGTCTTCATACAAATGAGTATCAATGAGCGTGTCGGGGTTGATACAGACATGATTGCCAATGCTTATCATGTCAAACTCTGCAAACGCTGCGGTATAGATGCAGGTGCGTTTGCCAATTTTTGCTCCAAAACAACGAAGTAACATCGGCATAAAAGGGGTGCCTAAGATGATATTCGTCAAAAAAGGGTTAATGTAATAACTCCATGAAAATTCAACCAAATCAATTTTTCTAATAAATATATCCCATAATGGCTTTATAGTGGGTTTTAATTTACCTAAAATCATCCACTTTAATGCGATAAGGGTTGAGACTAAAGAGATTATAATACCCAACTCCATGAGCGGTAAAAGGCCAAATGTAATGCTTACAGAGGTATGTTCGAGCAAATAAAGACACAGATGAGCAAGCATTAAAAATCCAATAAATGTATAGGTTGTGGGTAATATCACGCGAATAAATTCTATAGCTAGTCGAATAAAAAATGCTTTTTTAGGTGGGCTTAGGGTATCTTGTTCAGAAAATTGGGTAAATACTTCACGCTTAGGTAAATACATGGCAGGAGAGCCTAACCAGGCTGTATTTTTTTCAGCGGCTTGATGATTTAAAGGAGGCAGTGTTAAACAGCCTAATAAGCCTTCATCGCCCAAGTGATAACCAGATGGTAACAGGCTTACATTGCCTGCAAATGCTCGGCGTCCTATTTTTACAGGGGCATATTGAATCATGCCATGATAAACATTAGGCCATGCAATACCCACGCCACTTGCAGTAAAAGCCTCCTCATCCAGTGTGACTAAATGCGGCAACATATGAGGCGTTTCACCCATTTCAACACGTTTGCCAAGATGTGCACCTAAAAAGCGCAATAACGGCGGGAAATATAAGCTATCTGCTAATACAGCGACTTCATCCGCATCCAATAGTTTGATCATGATCCATTGGCGTAAATACTGCATGCTTTTTACAGCATAGGGCTGGGATGGTGTTTTGTTAATAAACAGTCGTTGATATAAACCAATGCATAAATAATAAATGCCCATTGAGAGTGCTGCGGCAATCGGTGCTGTAACAATCATTGAAGCAACATGGGTGTGCTGTTGAACATATACAATCAACATTAAGCCTGGCAGATAGGATACAAAATGCAGTATGCCTGCAAAAATATAGCCAATATAATGCAATATGCTAAAGAGCATGTTTTTTTGAGTTGAGTTGTTATTAATGGGGTTTTGTACGGTGTTGGTGATATGATCTTGGGGCAGGACCGCCTCTCTTGCTGGCGAACCACACAAAAATACATTTGATTTAGCGCGTGCATTCGTCGGCAGTAGCGTCATGTTATCAAGAATGGCGTTATCTTCTATAACCGTATTAATTCCGATAGCGCTTCGTGCACCAATAAAACAATGATCCCCGATATTTATCGAACCTATTTTTAATAAACCATCCTCAATTTGATAACCTAATAAACCCACCTCATAACCAATCGAGCTATGATGACCTATATTTAGTGTATCAAAAACTGCGATAGAACTTGTACCCAGATAACAATTCGCTCCAATTTTGGCACCCATTAATCGATAATAAAAAGTAATTAAGGGTGTGCGAATAAAACTTGCGGGTGGAAAAATGAAGTGATGTAATCGATCAACCAGCCACCAACGAAAATAAAACCAGCCCCACAGCTTATATTCACCAGGCTTTACTCTGCCTAATAACAACCATTTGGCAGCAATAATTAACGATAGTGATAAAAGGGGTAATCCCAACATTAAACTACAAATAATAGAGATTGAATGGAGCGTTAACGATTCGTTTAAATTAAACCATTCGTAGCATAAAATGATCAGTAATAATTGCCATGCCTGGATTGCGTATTGAAATAGGGCGCCAAACAATTGTCCAATACCACATGCAACATAGTTAAGGGTTGATGGGGTATGTTTTGCTTGATGTGAATGATTTGCCGTGGTGTGCTCGGATGCATCGTTAAATTTTTCTGCTAACTGCTGAATGCTTGGATGACTATACAAATCCAAAATTGAAATATTTTTTAATCGGTCATTTTTACGTAAATTTGAAATCACTTTAGCCGCAAGTAAAGAATGCCCGCCTAAATCGTAAAAAAAATCTGCAGTAATAGAAATTAAGTTGGTTTCTAATACCTCACTAAATACTCGAGCGATATCTTTTTCTAATGGGGTGTTTGGGGCGATATATTCTACGATTACATCAGCTGGGGTATGAGTAGCAAACGCTTTACGGTTAATTTTTCCGCTAGCAAGAAGTGGGAAACTATCCATTTGCTGAATGCTTGATGGAATCATGTAGGATGGCAGTTGTTCACGTAAGAATGTTTTAAAATCTTGTAAATGAAACGGTTTTGTTTTATCTATGATAATCCATGAGACAAGCATTGGATTATCATGTTCATTATTTAGTAATACAACCGCATTGTGGATAGCATCATAGCTTGTCATCACGGCTTCAATTTCATTTAACTCTACTCTAAAGCCTCGAATTTTAACTTGATCATCTACTCGTCCTAAAAATAAAAACTCTCCATTTGTATTGAGTGAAGCTAAATCACCGGTACGGTATAATCGAGTTCCTGTTTGATTGGGGTGGTCTATAAATTTTTGAGCAGTTAATTCAGGACGATTGACATAGCCTCTTGCAAGCCCCATACCACCAATGCATAGCTCACCTGATTCGCCATCGTTAACAGGATTTAAATGTTCATCTAGAATATGCAGGCTGTATCCAGGAAGGGGTTTACCAATGGTAATCGGTTTCTCAGGGTGGCAATCTGAATATGTGGCTATCACGGTTGCTTCGGTTGGGCCATAGGTGTTCATGATTCGTAAACCAGGGCTTGCGTAGCGTTGAACTAATTGAGGCAAGCATATTTCTCCACCTAAAATTAATAACCTTAAACTGGATAATGTAGTGTCTTCTAATGTGGATAATAAGGTTGGAACAGTAGACATGACACTGATCTTGTTAGTCGTTAAAAAATCGACTAACCCTAACCCTGAACGAATGTCTTTTGATGTACAGGCAACCAATGTCGCTCCATTTGCAAAGGCCATCCACAACTCTTCTAAGGATGCATCAAAGGCCAATGAAAAGCCTTGATACACTTTATCAAGAGGAGTCATTTCATATAATGCACTGGCTTGTGCAATATAATGGCATGCGCTTTTATGCATGATTTCTACACCTTTTGGTTTGCCTGTCGATCCCGAGGTGTAGATGATATAGCAGAGTTGATGAGCATCTATGGTGGGTAAGGTGGGTCTTTTACATGATTGTTGTTCAAGCTCATCACTGATTTTATCGAATACAATGGGAGGTGGAAACAGTATATTTTTTCTTAACAGTTGGGATGAGCTTGTAATGACACTATGGAAGGGTAGATCGGCAAAGATATAGTTAATTCGCTCATCAGGATAGTCTACTTCAATAGGTATATATGCCGCGCCTGTCTTTAAAATCGCAAGAATAGCGATATAACATTCAATAGAACGCTCTAATAAAATACCAATTTTAGCGTTTTTATTCACTTTTTGATGAACAAGATAATGAGCTAGCTGGTTAACTTTGTTATCTAATTCACGATAGGTTAAGCTTACATCATCACATTCGATGGCAGTATGGTTTGGATATTGGTCAACTGAATATTCAAATAACTGTCCCAGTGGACGGGGCTCCCAAGCAGGTTGCAGACCCATGTGTTTTACTCCTGTATCCAGCTGCTTATATAAGTTACTTTTTTAACGTGCCTAATAAAAGTTTTGCAGCAATTTGCTCCGCTTTTCGACGGGTATCTGCATGACCTTGTGTGATTTGATTTAAACCGATGACATGACATTGAACATAAAACGTTTGATCATGCTCTTCGCCTGTAACTTTAAGTAAGGTATACGTAGGCAAGGCTATTTTTTTAGATTGTAAATATTCTTGCAGTTGTGTTTTAGCATCTTTTAATGTGTCAT
>CAZNVR010000077.1:0-7866 GCA_964576655.1 uncultured Legionella sp.
ATCCTCTAAACTTCAAATGATTGACACGAGAATCACGTTAAATCAATTAACTGAAATATGTTCTCGGTTAGAGCAAGGGCTATCTTTTGTGGCATCGAATGGAACACCCTTTCAATGTGATACCTGGAGTATAGTGCGTCTTATGGCGCACAGAGCGTTAGTGCTCTGAAACAACAAGGGGCATATTTATGAAGCCAAGCAAGCACCACAATAAATACAAAAATAAACGAACACAGAAATCAATCATTGACAAAAAAAACAAAGAGCCTATAATTTGTACAAAATATACCCGGGGTTGATATGCCACTTTCTGCTGAATTTAAGGAATTAAAAAACCATCTTAATCGTTCGTTTTTTGCAAAATTTATTTTTAGGAATCTATTGCTTAACCTAAATAATAAGCAATCAAGCGCCTCCGCTGAATATCAAGCCTTCCGTCTAGCAAACACCTTTGTATTCCGTGCTTTTGCATGGATAAATAATTTACTCTCTGCATCCAAGATTACTTTCTTTACAACCCCTCGCGTACAAACCATGGAGTTCATTGATAAAATTGGACTATTAACAGGTGAGTTCGCACAAGACAATTTCACTCAAGTCAGTCAACATAAAAACCCTGATGATCTTAACCTCACACTGCAACAAATGCATTCAAGTGGACTGCTCTCAACTGGGCTCGCTCAAAACCTGTTTAACACCCTAATTACACACAGCTGGCCGTCATCGATTGTTCCACATCTGCTCACATTACACGACGTAGGGTTATTAACTAGCAAATACGCAGATAAATACCTTCAATTCCTGATGAATGATACGTTTGGTAATTTTGCAAAACACCAACTTATGCAAATGCACTCTCGCGGACTATTCGCCGGCGAGCATGCAGAAGAATATATTCAACTCGTGGCTGAACATGCATCTTTTGATGCTGCTGCTTACACGCTTATCGCTATGCACTCTAGCGGATTATTAACTCATCAACATGCAAAAACATATCTCCAACTTGTTCTTAACCATGAAAATACAAGAAATGCGATTTTAGCGATAAATAAAATACACTCTAGCGGATTATTAAACAACAACGATCGAAAAGACTGTCTAAAAGACGTTATGGAAAATAACAACGCCTGGCAATGCGCCTGCGCATTGAGCAACGTATATTCTTATGGACTTTTAACAGGCGAACACGCCCAAGCTAATTATCATGCCATCATCACACATCAAGAGGCTTATTTATTAAATAACATGCTCGAAGTACTGCACTTCGTTGGGTTGTTAACAGGCAAACACGCTCAAGAAAATTTCAATCAATTAATTAAGTATCCAGAATTAATGAACAGTTTGTTACAAGATATACGTCTACCGGATGAAGATGATTCAACAAATGCATTAAACATCTATGTAAAAGAGCCTGCTCGTCATGGAGCATATTCACTTCACCCTGTCTCTCTTAACTGCTTTACTCAAGAAGAATGGAATAAAATTGTAAAAATATGCCAAGATAACGAGCAAAACCCAAGCCAACAAAAACCAATAAATCTCTACCTTACAACGTTGTTCAAGCTCCCTCATCATCCCACTAAAGTTACACCCGTACGGATGAATACAAAGAACGCATTTTTTTCAGCAACGGATAATGAACAACAAGACATTGAATATTCCAACCGCCCTTCGATCAGCAAGTGATTTCAACATAAAGGAATTAACTTTGAACGATTCTAAACAGATTACAGATAAAGACGAACGATCAGTGCCTGATTTTTTAAAAAAAACGCAACATTTAGCAACTTACAATGAACGACTCTCAATCACCAAACCTTTAGAGGAGCGTTTACAACAGGTCCCGCTGCCAACGCGTACATTATTGGAAAAACAATGTATTTTAAAAAACATGGGCCTGCCGTCACGTATTGCCCAAAATATCCTCAGTGAAGACTCACACCAATACAATTTGCGTTTTAGCGACGCTATCAACAAGGCAGTACAATGGCTTAACAATCACCAGGATCAACCCGCTATACAACTCGACATCATACCAGTCCAACAAGTAGGCTATCTTTGTAAAACCGTGGCCATTGCAAATGTAGAAAATTATTATGCAAAAAAACTCGATTACCCTAGTATCCCACTATGGTCTGAACAACAGCAAAGGGTTTCGATTCGTAAATACGTAAAAACCAATGGTTCATCTCAAGGTGAAATTTTAGAGTTTGAACAATGGCGTAAAACACTCGATGACTTGGGCTTTACAAATGAAGTCGTTGATATTAATGGCGATGTAAATCATTTTATTGCAACCATTAGCCACCATTTAAAGCAAGGTAATCTGCCTTTGATTGCATTTCCAGTCGATGAAGACTCCGGATTACCCAATCCAGAACCCACTGAACCTGAACGTACAGAGCACGCTGCTGTGATATCAGGCTATAACTGGAAAACGGATAAGTTTACTCTGATCCATTGGGGTAACACCTACCTTGTTGATGCTCTCACGCTGTTTAATGCAGCGCATACACTTGTCGATACGCGAAACCAGGAGTTTTACACTAAAAATCCGGCCTATCAACCATCTCAAAAATGGGAAGAAAAAAAATACTTACCCACCACCGATCCACTCAATCCCGATATTGTACGACAATCCATTATTCCTAAAAAAAACACCGGATTTAAAGCCAAGTTATTAATAGTAAACGCGCCGGATAAAACACTGTTGTTACAAAAACGGCAAAAACAAGTGCTACCACCAGAAACAATAAAAGAAAAAGCAGGTTTATTTAAGCGTCAATATGATGAAGCATTTAAAAACAAACCTGACTCCACAAGCGCTACCCCCAATAAACAATTACACATAAGGTAACTAACAGCACTAAGTGTTCGTCCCGCTTTGCCATCATTCGCTTTACCTGGCTTTTTATATAAAGTAAAGCGATGTAATCAAACATTACTAGACATATCTGAACCCTAGTCATTAACATGGCTTTAATGATTTAACGACAAGTGATAAACCAAGCATTATTTTAAATTCATAGATATAATCAAGTGCTTACTACTCAAGCAGGATTATCATGCAAAATTTAATGGCATTATGTTTAGCACTAGGCAGCACCTTTGCCGTTCAATCTATCCTTATGTTATGGGTTTTACGTCGTCAAACGCACATCCAGCTACAAGCAGACCTTCATCAAGACAAATTACAATTAGCAATAACAACTCAATTGCACCAGCTGCACATTGAATTACAGCAATTTATTCAATCAGGCCAACACAATCTGCACGAAAAAATCAATCAAGGTCACCTGGCTAATCAACAACTCATTGCGGATGCCGTATATCGACAAATGAACGATGTACGTGATCAAATTGGGCACAGCTTCACTCAACATGCCACATCGCTTACATCTCATCTTCAATCCTTAACCGAAGAAATACGCTCCCATCTCAATCACTTAACCTCGCAAGTCACACATCGTTTAACAGAAGGATTTGAGAAAACATCCTCAACGTTTATTGATGTTGTCAAACGATTAACCATTATTGATGAGGCTCAAAAAAAAATTACGGAGTTATCCACCCATGTCGTAAGCTTACAGGATATTTTAGTCGATAAACGAGCCAGAGGGGCATTTGGAGAAGTGCAATTAGCAGCATTGATTGCGAATATGATTCCAACAACGCACTACAGTCTACAATACACCTTAAGTAATCAAAAACGCGCTGATTGTATTTTGTTTTTACCAGAACCTACCGGTAATATCGTCATTGATGCTAAATTCCCATTAGAAACCTATCAAAAACTCACCAACGCAGCAGTATCACCATTAGAAAAAAAATCCTTTCAACAACAATTTCGTCAAGATTTACAAAAACACATCAAAGATATTGCGGAAAAATATATTATCCCGAATGAAACCACAGATGGTGCAGTGATGTTTATCCCTGCTGAGGCTATTTTTGCAGAAGTGCACTCCAATTATCCCGACATTATCGCTCAAGCACAGCGCCTTAAAGTATGGCTTGTTTCACCCAGCACCTTAATGGCAGTACTGACCACAGCACGAGCTGTTCTTAAAGATGATGCAACAAGAAAACAGGTGCATATTATTCAAAAACATTTGCATTCACTAGCCGATGATTTCCAGCGATTTGAAAAGCGCATGGATAAATTAACCAAACACATTGATTTAGCGCATCAAGATGTCAATGATGTCAATACATCTGCAAAAAAAATAGCACAACGATTCCAAAAAATTGAAGCGGTTGAACTAGAAAGGCAAGATATAGATAAAATCGATGCACTACCTGTTATCTAGAGTGCCTTGACCATTGCGCCCTAAAAACACATCGATTAATGCAATATCAAGAGGATTGCTATTTTATGAGCACTCAGCACCGTGTTTTTATGCTATGCTTCTTAATATAACCCTAATGAGATAACTTCATGCGTTTACTCTATCGCTTAGCGCTTGCCAGCTTTATGCTTTTTTTTATAAGCACATCCTTTGCCTCTTGTGATAATTGTTGTGGAAGTATGGGTGGTGTGAGCTATTGCGACTCATCGGCTGGTCGAATGGTCTGTAATAATGGTGATTTTTCCGCCTGTTACTGTACACGGCATGCTGTTATGAATCTTCAAGAATTAGAGGGGTGTTGTTTATGGCAAGGCGGGGTATTTAAAACAGATGAAAAAGGCATGGTTATTTGTAATAATGGCGCAATTTCTGAACTGTGTGGTTTGGAAGTTCCTGTTCAACAAATAGTTGCTTATTAATATGATACCGTTAATTGAAATTAAAAATGTTTGCAAATCAATTCAATCGCTAAACATTTTAACCGACATATCGTTTTCCGTTCAACCTGGTGAGTTTTTAACGCTCCTTGGGCCATCTGGCTGCGGAAAAACAACATTATTACGTATGATTTCCGGATTTGATCAGCCCTCTTCAGGCCACATTTACATGAGTGGGGTTTGTGTGAATCATCTACCCCCTCAAAAGCGAGATGTTCATACCGTATTTCAAAGTTACGCGCTATTCCCTCATTTATCTGTATTTGAAAATGTAGCGTTTGCTTTACGCTGTCAGCGTATCAACAATGAGGAAATTACCCACCGCGTCCATGAGTCTTTACGATTAGTACAACTTGAATCCTTTTCTTCTCGTAATATTAAGCAATTAAGTGGCGGGCAACAACAGCGAGTCGCTATTGCCAGAGCCATTATTAATCGCCCCAAAGTACTGCTGTTAGATGAACCGCTCAGCTCGCTTGACCATCGTTTACGCCAAGCCATGCAATACGAACTGAAACAACTACAAAAAACACTGGATATGACGTTTATTTTTGTTACGCATGATCAAGAAGAAGCTTTATCAATGTCCGATAGAATAGTCATTTTTAATCATGGTCATGTTGAGCAAATTGGTACTCCGCGTGATGTCTATGAAAATCCGGATAGTTTACATGTTGCTAAATTTATAGGCGAAGCCAATATTTTTGACATTGAAGTCTTAAATTTAAATGAGCAGGTGTTAATTACTGAGGTCGAGTCAACAACGCTATTTTGTAAAAACACCGGTAAATATAACATCGGTGACAAACTCCATTTAATGGTACGTCCTGAGGATATTCGTGTTTGGAGTGATGCAGAAGTGCCTGATACAAAAGGTATGCTACCAGGTAAAATCATTGATATTGTTTATAAAGGCTCAACGGTTGACTTAAAAGTAGCCCTTTCTTCAGGTAAAATTATTAATGCATCAGAGTTTTTTGATGAAGATGATGATAAATTGGAGTATTTATTGAATGAAAATGTATGGGTTCACTGGTTAACTGGCTGGGAAGTGTTGCTCGCTTATGAAAACTAAACCCATAGCCCTTTATTTCATCTATACCTGGTTGCTCTTATTTAGCTTATTACCGCTGGCACTGGTATTGATTGCAAGCTTTTTATCAAAAAATAGCACACATTTGGTTTCATTGCCGTTTACACTAACAAACTACAGTGCACTTCTAACCCCACAATTTGCCAGTGTATTTTTAAGATCTCTCACCATTGCTGTTTTAACAACAGGATTCTGCCTTTTATTAGCATACCCGTTTAGTTATTTACTGGTTAAATCCAAACATCAATCGATTTTATTGCTTTTGATTATTATTCCATTTTGGACCAGCTCACTCGTGCGTACGTACGCCTTAATTGCTATTTTAAAATTAAATGGCATTCTTAATGCCATATTATTATCCTTACATCTCATTGAAAAACCATTAAGTTTGATGTATTCAAATTTTGCTGTGATTAGTGGTTTAGTGTATACCTTGTTCCCCTTTATGGTTCTGCCTATTTTTACGAATATGGAACGATTTGACTTCAGATTAATTGAAGCGGCAAAAGATTTAGGTGCAAGTAAAGGTTCAATATTTTTTAGAGTGTTTTTACCCAATACCGCCACGGGCATTATTTCAGGATGTTCATTGGTATTATTACCAGCCATGACCCTGTTCTACATTCCAAATATTCTGGGAGGAGCACGCTCCATTCTGTTAGGTAATACGATTCAAAGCCAGTTTTTAGTCCTAGAAAATTGGCCTCAGGGTTCAGCAACCAGTATTATGCTAACTGTTGTGCTTATTGTGGGATTATATGTCTTACGTCGACAACGAAAGGACGTATTATGAAATCAGTCCTACAAAAAAGTTATATGCTACTAGTCTATGCATTGCTCTATTTTCCTATTCTTGTTTTAATCGTTTATTCAGTGAATAACGCACGTTTTTCATTACAATGGCATGGGTTTTCTACCCATTGGTATAAAGAATTATTAAGCGATCAAAGTTTATGGGCGGCCCTGTTTCATTCCGTATATTTAGGACTTGCAGCATCAACGATAGCAACAGTCAGCGGTTTATTTGCCTGTGTTTATTTATTTTTACACCCCTCATATAAATATTATCGTTCATTTTATGCCACATTATTGTTATTAATTGTTATTCCTGACCTGGTTTTAGGCGTAGCTTTATTAATTTTTTTCAACCTAACAGCAACACCATTGGGCTTTTTTAGCTTATTAATTGCTCATATCACTTTTTGTATTCCCTTTGTGATTCTTACCATTAATAGCCGGATTCATACATTAGACGTCAACATTTATACCAGTGCACTAGATTTAGGAGCAAGCCGCATCAAAGCCTTAACAACCATACTATTTCCTTTATTATGGCCAGCTATTTGCAGTGCTTTTTTACTGTGCTTTACCCTGTCTTTTGATGATGTCATTATCAGTTACTTTGTAGCAGGGCCTGATTTTAATATTTTACCGTTAACCATTTATTCACTTGTTAGGGCCGGTGTCACCCCTGAGCTAAATGCGTTATGTACAGTAACATTTTTTATTTCCATGATTTTAGTCATTATTTCATACCGCATTTCTCGGAAAACGCCATGATGTTTTTTAAACGTATCCTATTGACTCTATGCATCACCACTCTATTTACCCCCGGTCTATCGATTGCTCAAAAAAGTGTGAATGTTTACGCGTGGGGTGGCGAAATACCTAGGCGAGTATTGCAAGAATTTGAACAACGTACGGGTATTCATGTTAATTTTTCGACCTATGACAGCAATGAAACCATGTATGCAAAACTTCGCTCCAGTAAAAACTCGATTTATGATGTGGTTTTACCCTCTGCTTATTTTGTAGAACGCATGAAAAAACAAGGCATGCTCAATCATCTTGATAAAACAAAACTGCCGCATCTAGATAATCTTGATGAGGCATTTAAAACAAATGAGTATGATAAAAACAATGAATACAGTGTGCCATTATTATGGGGTGCAACTGGCATGTTTTATAATCAACGTTGGATTAAACC
>CAZNVR010000077.1:7876-8924 GCA_964576655.1 uncultured Legionella sp.
GGTCTGATTTATGGGATCCAAAATGGCAAGGCCGTTTAATGTTATTAGACGACTCACGTGAAATATTTGCACTCGCATTAATGAGTTTAAACTACTCTCCTAATGACACAAATCCTGAACACATTAAACAAGCCTACCTAAAACTCGTCCAATTAATTCCCAATATACGTTTTTTTGCAAGTGATGGCGTACAAGCGGTGATTATTGATGAAGATGCCACATTAGGCACAGCATGGAATGGTGATGTATTTAAGGCACGGGCTGAAAACAATCAAATTAAATTTATTTATCCTAAAGATGGGTTTGTGGTCTGGATTGATTGCCTGGCTATGCCCATCAATCCACCTCACCCTGAGGAAGCTTATCAGTTTATTGATTATTTATTAGAAGCAAAAACTGCTGCTAAAATTGCCATGATAGAAGGCCACGCCATTACGAATCGGGCAGGCAAAGCATTATTGCCTGCAAGAATTCGTAATAATCCTGTGGTTTATCCAGATGCCAAAACAATGCAACACGCCTATGTACAACGAGATGTAGGAGAGGAAACACTGATGCTGTATAGTCAATATTGGCAAGCATTTAAATTAGCTTTTTAGGACAACCGCATGTTTAAAATAGATCCGTTAATTAACGCCTCATGTATTACAATGACAGACTGGCCGTTATGTCGCGTTCTATTAAAAAACAACGCTAATTATCCTTGGTTTATTCTTCTGCCTCGTGAACATCATATACAAGACATATACCAACTGCCTCAATCATTACAGCATATCTTGATGGATGAGATAAGCCAGCTATCGTCTTTGATTAAAGACCATTTTAAACCAGATAAATTAAACGTAGGCTCTTTAGGAAATATAGTTTCACAACTGCACATTCATGTCATTGCCAGATTTACATCAGACCCGCTTTGGCCTCAAGGCGTTTGGCAAGCCAACCAACTTGAGACACCATATCCCCCCGAGGATATAAATACATTTCGCAACCTCTTTGTATAAATATTGACTAAAGTTGAAATGGAATACATAATATGCCATCTTAATTG
>CAZNVR010000078.1:0-8874 GCA_964576655.1 uncultured Legionella sp.
CGATGATAGTGTGGGGTCTCCCCATGTGAAAGTAGGTCATTGCCAGGAGTTTATTCCTAAAAGCGACTCTTTAGTCGCTTTTTTATTTTAGTTTATCTAGATACTTAATTTTAGATAGAAGATTTAATAAAGTAATCATAACAAATTACTTTAACCCTTTTTCCTGGCGACAATAGCCGTGTGGAACCACCTGATCCCATCTCGAACTCAGAAGTGAAACATACGAGCGCCGATGATAGTGTGGGGTCTCCCCATGTGAAAGTAGGTCATTGCCAGGAGTTTATTCCTGAAAGCGACTCTTTAGTCGCTTTTTTCATATAGATAAGACATTAATCCTCACCAAATATTATGAGATGGATATCGGTCCTGCTCTAAATCATTCAAATAATAATCAGTATTTACATTCTTAATTTCTTAATGCCATCCCAACCCTGTAACTAAAGCGCAGAAAACTACAACAATCCAGGCTTGAACACGCCAAAATTGCAACAATAAAAATGCCATCATAGCTAGTAAATAATCATTTAATGAGAAAATAGCACTTGTCCAAACGGGTTGGTAGAATGCCGCCAATAATAATCCAACAACTGATGCATTAACCCCCAATATAGCTCGCTGCATCGATGGATGCTGGCGTAGATTTTTCCAAAATGGCAATATTCCTATAATTAATAAAAATGAAGGTAAAAAAATTGCAAATAATGCAATGATTCCTCCAAGCCACTCATTCGGCATATTCGTTGATACTGCACCAAGAAAAGCTGCAAAAGTAAATAATGGGCCTGGGAGTGCTTGTGCTGCTCCATACCCAGCAAGAAAAACAGAGTTATCAACCCATCCATTCAGAACTACTTTTGCTTGTAGTAAAGGCAAAACGACATGACCACCACCAAAAACCAAAGCACCAACACGATAGAAAACATCAAACAGCTGTAGCGGATAACTTTTAATATACATAGAGAGTATGGGCAACAGCGTCAACAGGATAAAAAATAAAAATAAAACACCAATACTTGAGCGTTTATTTAGTTGGAAAGTTAATTCATTGGTAGGAAGTGCTTTATCTGATGAAAGAAAGAATAAGCCAAAAATACCGCCAAGCAGTATCATCAAAATCTGACCCGCTGAATTAGGTATTAAGCTTGCTCCAATACAAGCTAACACTGCAAGGCTTGCTCTTGTTTTATCTGGGCATAAGCTAATACTCATTCCCCATAGTGCTTGGGCAATAACAGCCACTGCAACGACCTTCAATCCATGTAGCCAACACAGCAGGTTCTCATGAACACCTGCGTTGAGAAGGATAAGTCCAAATAAGATCATTATCAGAGCTGACGGCAGGGTAAATCCAAGCCATGCTACTATTGCACCGCGAATTCCTCCTTGTGATAAACCAAGAGCCATTCCAACTTGACTGCTAGCAGGTCCAGGCAAAAACTGACATAGTGCGACTAAATCGGCATATGCTGGATCGCTTAACCATTTAAGCCGATTGACAAACTCCTGACGGAAATAACCGAGATGAGCTATAGGGCCGCCAAAGCTGATACATCCCAGTTTTAAAAAAATCAAGAAAATTTCTGAGAGTGTTGAGGTATTGCTTTTTTTATTATCTTCAATCAATCAGCTTCTCTAAAAACTAAAGAATTATTAGATTAGACTCTAGTACATTGCTTCAATAAAACCAACTGCCAAATGCTGCGATTTATATGTCATACGATGATACTGATAAGTAAAAATCTGATAATTAATTTCTTGCAGGGCACAATAGTTGAGCTGTGTTAATCCACTTGACTTAATCATGTTAATAATTTTTTAATATGCTAATATTTTCTTTCAATCATACATTTGTAATATACTTTTCTATGTCAATCACAAGGAGGTAATATCATATGACTGGATTTAAAAACTTTATAATGCGAGGCAACGTAGTTGATTTAGCGGTGGCTGTGATCATCGGTGCTGCGTTCGGTAATATTGTTGACTCAATGACTAAGGACATCATTACCCCAATCATTGGCATGATTGGTGGGCAACCGGATTTTTCAGCATTTAAATTAGGCAGTATTGGGATAGGTAATTTTATTAATGCTATTATTTCATTTATGATAAAAGCTGCTGTGGTTTATTTTTGTATTGTTAAACCATTCGCAATTCTTTTAAAAAAACTCAATCCTCCTGCTCAACCAGAAAGTCCCTCTGTGCCGGCTGATGTAGTATTGCTGACAGAAATCCGTGATTTATTAAAAAATAAATCCTTTGATTCTTAAATGTTAAGCATGCCGCTATTGTATTCGCCAATAGCGTGCAGTGTAGCATTTAATATCTATACCTATGGCACATCGAATAGTAAAAAAAAACACAATTACCGCGATAAAATTTAGCTATTTATGTGCATTTATGACGATTTTTTATATAAATTATGGACAGATTGATGGTTATTTATGATACAATATGGTTTGCTCTATTATTGAAGGATTTTTAATGAAACCTAACCATAACTCTGCACCTAGATTGAAACGCCAGCTCTCAAAGGATGAACTTTGCTCTGAGTCTACATTGAAACGCCAGTTCTCAAAAGATGATCTTTTTTTAAATAAAGAAGTTGTTTTATATACCTCAGCAGCTAGTATGATTTTAAATAAAACATCTGTTAATAAATCCCCCTTATTATCACCAGACATTATGCACCCGAACCATTCAAGAGCGATGGGATTTTTCTTGCCATCTATCCATACGGGTAGTGGTCGTTCATCTACCACCACGTCATTAAACACACTTTCATCAAATAGTTCATTTCAAAGCTTGTCTGTATTAGAGGATTCGCGGATCGTATCAACAAAAACATCTGATGCGACGACCTACCCTATTGGGGTAAAAGGGGATCTTGATGACGTTGCTAGTGAGTCTGAATCTACTCGTTCATATAAATAGAGTGATATCTTGTTTTGAATGGGTGGACACGTCACGTTGTTCGGTTGTCCACCCTACGTAAATAAATTGAACGGGTATAGCGTGGCAGTTTGTTAGGCTGTACTGCCCACAGCAACAATTTCTTTTTTCTTCCAGTTTAACAATAGTGTTGCCATAATACCGGCAAATAATCCCCAAAAAGCAGCTCCAATGCCTAATAATGACATACCAGATGCTGCGACTAAAATAGTAATGATCGCAGGTTCTCGTTGTGTGTCTTCTTCGAGTGAAGCTTTTAGGCTACTACCGATAGTACTGAAAATAGCCAAACCTGCTATGGTGAGAGTTAATTCTTTGGGAAAGGCAAAAAATACGGCAACCACTGTTGCGCCAAATGTGCCTATGATGAGCCAGCAAAGGCCTGCAATCAGTGTCGATTTGTAGCGTAGGTTTGGATTACTATCCGATTCTGAACCGCTACAAATTGCGGCAGTAATAGCAGCTAAACTGATAGAGTAGCAGCCAAAGGGCGCAAATATAAAATTAGCAATACCCGTCCAGGTGATTAAAGGTGATATACGCGGTTTATAGCCAGAGGAATTGAGGACGGCAAGGCCTGGTAAATTTTGTGAGGTCATGTTCACAATAAACAATGGAATACCTACGCTTACAAGTGTGGATATGCTGAATACAGGAGTGGTGAAAATAGGACTAGATAAACCAAAATGAACTTGGTCTAGCTGAAAAAGCCCTTGTAAGCTTGCTACACACACACCGGTGATTAGCACCAATATGATCACAAAACGTGGAAAATATCGTTTACCCATTAGGTAGGTAATTAACATCGTGCCAACCAATAAAAATTGATTTTGCATACCGATAAAGACGTTCATGCCAAAATGCAGCAAAATGCCGGCTAGCATGGCCGATGTGAGCGAGCGAGGAATATGTGCCATGACTTTTTCAAACAGCCCAGTTACACCTGCAATAATTGTTAATAATGATGCAAACATAAATGCGCCAATTGCCTCAGGCATAGGCACGCCAGATAGGCTTGTTACCAACAATACCGCGCCCGGGGTGGACCAGCCTGTTAAAATAGGTTGGCGGTAATATAATGATAACCCAATGCATGTTGATGCAAGACTTAAACCCAGAGCAAATAACCATGAGCTAATTTCAGCAGGTGATGCACCTGCTGTTGTTGCTGCTTGAAACACAATCGCTGCGGAACTTGTAAATCCGACTAAAACAGCGACAAATCCTGCAGCAAGGTGAGAAAAAGAGAAGAATTTCAGCATGATACATACTATTTGGCAAATTGTGTGCTGATTTTAACATAATTATCGTAACGTTGCCGGGTTATTGCTTTATTTTTTACCGCTTCCAATAATGCACAACCTGGTGCATCTCGGTGATTACAATCTCTAAATTTACATTTTGATAAAAAGGGTCTAAATTCCCGAAATCCTTTTATAATGTCACTCACAGGCATATGCCATAAACCAAACTCTCGCACACCCGGGGAATCAATTAATGCGCCCCCTAAAGGGAGATGATAAAAACAAGAGTTACTTGTTGTATGACATCCTAGCTCACTTTTTACAGAAATATCACCAATTTGTATGCTGGCTGCGTCTTCTTCAGGTAGAACTTGTGCAATAAGAGAAGACTTTCCAACACCTGATTGTCCGACAAATACACTAACGTGATGATTTAAAGCGGCTTTTAATTGAGTATATCCCTTGGTTTGTCCATGCCCTGTAAAAATAATGGGGTAGTTTAGGGTTGTATGGTAGGGTAATAACTCTTCACGTAATGTTTCAGATGCGAGGTCTGTTTTATTTAAAACAATACAAGCTTGTAGATTTAAAAATTCAATCATGACCAAATAACTATCAAGCAAAGGCCAGGAGATGTCTGGTTTGGGAGCCACAACAATAATCACTTGAGTGATATTGGCAGCAACAGGTTTAAGTTGATTACGTTTATCAGGGCGTCCAAGGACCGATTGTCTAGGGTAGCGGCTTACTACAACGCCTTGAGACGGTCCCTCTTGTTGGCAAACAACCCTATCACCGGCAACCAATGTATCTAGTGTTGGGCGAATAGAACATGTGATTCTAACGCCCGCAGTATTTTCAATCTGGGCATGACGACTAAAACGTTTAATAACCAAACCATCAAACATTGCTTCAGGATGATCTGTTTGATCATGTTTATGATAGTTTTTTTGCTTTTTTTCGATGCGTGCAGATTGTTGGTGGCTTATTCTTCTTTTACTCATGTTAACATCATAGACTATAATCAGGATTCAACATGAAGTATGAGGGTAAAACAATATTAATGAAAGTCTATTTGGTTGGAGGAGCGGTTCGTGATCAATTACTAGGGCTTCCTGTAAAAGAACGCGATTGGGTTGTTGTAGGCGGCACACCAGATGATTTATTGCAAGCTGGATATCAAAAAGTAGGACGCGATTTTCCGGTATTTTTACATCCTGTTACACGAGAAGAATATGCGTTAGCCCGTACAGAACGCAAAATGAGTGCCGGTTATTATGGTTTTAGCTGTGATTTTAATCCCAATGTCAGTTTACATGATGATTTAGCACGTCGAGATTTAACGATTAATGCGATGGCCATGGATGATACGGGCCTATTGATTGATCCATACTGTGGTTTGGATGATTTAAACGCACGTATTCTTCGTCATGTTTCTCCGGCTTTTATTGAAGATCCTGTACGTGTTTTACGAGTTGCTCGTTTTGCCGCACGCTTTCATCATCTTGGATTTAAATTGGCAGATGAAACACGGGCTTTGATGTATACTATGCTCAAACGTGGCGAACTGTCTCATTTAGTTCCTGAACGTGTTTGGCAGGAATGGCAAAAAAGTTTGCAAGAACATCGTCCTGATATTTTTATTCGTATACTTCGATCTTGCGGTGCGCTGCGAGTTATTCTTCCTGAACTTGATGCCTTGTTTGGTGTACCAGGCTCACCACGTTATCATCCTGAAATTGATAGTGGTATTCACACGTTGATGGTATTGCAAGAAACAGTTTTATTAACACAAGATCCAGTCATGCGATTCGCAGCATTGGTGCATGACTTAGGTAAAGCGCATACACCAATGAATGCTTGGCCATCGCATAAACAGCATGAAGTACTGGGATTGCCGGTGATTGAAAGGGTATGTCAGCGATTAAAAATTCCTGTTGAATATCGACAGTTTGCTTTAATGGCAGCGCGTTTTCATCTTGTTATTCATCAAATTCATGAATTATCAGCAGAGGCTATCGTGACTCTGTTAGAACAAACGGATGCTTTTCGTAGACCCGTATTATTTGAAAAATTATTGGTGGTGTGTGAGGCTGATGCCCGTGGGGTAGGGCGTTGTGTTGAGTATTCACAACGGCAAACATGGCTAGATATGTTACAACTATGCCGTACAATTCAAGCCAAAGCGTTTGTTGATGAAGGGTATACAGGAACTGCAATTAAAATGGCTTTGCATCAACGACGAGTAGCGGCAGTTACATTATCTCAAGGTAAATTATGAAAAATGATCAAAATTTAATTTGGATTGATTTGGAAATGACAGGACTTCGTCCTGAAGAGGATAGAATAATTGAGATTGCGACATTAGTCACTGATCTTAATTTAACTATTTTGGCTGAGGGGCCTGTGTTTGCTATTCATCAACCAGAGGCGCGTATTTTAGGTATGGATGCATGGAACACCAAACAACATAACAAATCAGGCCTTGTTACACGCATGCGAGAATCCGGTGTCACGGAAGCACATGCTGAAAAAGCGACATTAGATTTTTTGAAAACGTATGTAGATAAAGGCAAATCTCCTATGTGTGGTAATAGCATTTGTCAGGATCGGCGATTTTTATGTAATTATATGCCAGAACTTGCGGATTTTTTTCATTACCGCAATTTGGATGTCAGCACATTAAAAGAGCTTGCTTTGCGTTGGAGTCCGCACTTGATCGCTGGAATTAAAAAAGACTCTAAACATTTAGCGATGGAAGATATCAAAGATTCAATTGCTGAGTTAGCGTATTATCGCGAGCATTTTATTAAATAATTAAGACAGTTTTAATTGAGGTAATGATGATGGTTGAACGTGAAAAATTAGTCCTGCCCAATGGTGCGGATAAATTACTATTGCATTCGTGTTGTGCACCTTGTTCTGGTGAAGTGATGGAGGCGCTGGTTGCTTCTGACATTAATTTTTCAATCTTTTTTTATAACCCTAATATCCATCCTATACAAGAATATGAAACACGCAAACAAGAAAATATCACCTTTGCACAAAAGCATTCTATTCCGTTTATTGATGCAGATTATGACAAAGACAATTGGTTTGCTCGTGTGAAAGGGCAGGAAAATGAGCCTGAACGTGGTGCGCGTTGTACAACTTGTTTTGACATGCGTTTTGAACGTACAGCATTGTATGCTCATGAACATGGGTTTCCAGTGATTTGTACATCACTAGGTATTTCGCGTTGGAAGGACATGAATCAAATTAATGATGCAGGGATTAGGGCTGCTAATCGATATCCTGGCATGGAGTATTGGACGTACAACTGGCGAAAAAATGGTGGTTCAGGCCGGATGTATGAAATTGCTAAACGCGAAAATTTTTATAAACAAGAATATTGTGGCTGTGTTTATTCTCTGCGTGATACCAATGCCTGGCGTAAAAGCCGCGATAGAGATCGAATTAAATTAGGTGTGAGTTATTATGGTGAAGATGCATTAAATGCAGTCAGCTCACCAAGTACACCAGAGATTAAAGACGACGTTTAAAAAAAATGTATGTCAGGAGCTCGTAAATGTTATGGATTAACCAATCGCATCTCAGGGTTGCACTTGTAGCAACCCTGTTTTTAATCTTGTCTCATTTGTTAAGCCCGTGGTTTTCAAAAAAACTGCCAAATCAAGGTAGAGTTTTTATTTCATTTGCAGGCGGGGTGTCGGTTGCTTATGTTTTTTTAGATATGTTGCCGAATTTAGTGGAATACAATAAACCCATCGGGGCATTTTTATTAAAAAATCAATGGTTAACGCCATTTACAGAGTTATCTATTTATATCGTCGCTTTATTTGGTTTTCTTATTTACTATGGGTTTGATCTATTTGCAGAGCGGTATCAAACAACAAAGCATGATAATTGCCTGATCTATAGTCTGCATTTAGCAATGTTTTGTATTTATAATGGATTAATTACTTACACGATGTCGTTACGCGCGTTAAGTGGTCTTACTTATACAATCTTGTTTACCTTTGCTATGGCATTGCATTTCGTATTAACGGATCGAAAGTTAAGTCGAATGTTTCCTCTTCGTTTTGCTCACCTTGGACGAGGATTATTGGGTGTTTCATTATTTCTAGGTTGGTTTTTATCTGTCGCGTTTGATCCTGTTCGGGTATTGTTTGTGGCCTTTATGACTGCATTTTTAGCCGGCTCTATTTTATTGAATGTGTTTCGTGAAGAGCTACCGAATGGAAATTTGGTTAGTTTTCGTGCGTTTACGGTGGGTGCTGTATTTATTGCTATCATTTCATTATTGCAAATCTGGGTGATCAATTTAAAGGTTTAACGATGCAGTGGAAAAGGATAAAACTGAGCTTGTATTTGTCATTATGGAAATAAAATACCACATAACTTATAATGAACTACTTCGATCATAGGTATTCTTGTCATCTTCTTTGGTTGAATTCATCTTGCTTAAGGCACTGCGGGTTCGGTGCAGCATATAGCATATAAAAGATAACCTGTCTGCCTGCATTGTATGATTAACAGGGCAAGATCGTCTAAATCATGGCTGACGCCATAATTCAGACGATCTTGCCCTGGAATTTAATTAATAAATTGGCAGAACCTGCGAAATATATGGTTTAATAAGCAACACGTTATTATTAGAAGAGTTCATCATGACTTT
>CAZNVR010000079.1:0-8838 GCA_964576655.1 uncultured Legionella sp.
TCAATACACTCATAGATTTTCGTTATAAACGAAACTATAAAGCTGAGAATGGCGAATGCGGTCGTGGTGCGAATTGTGCTGGCAAAGCAGGAGAAGACTTAATCATTCAAATTCCTGTAGGCACACTGGTTTATGACGCGGATACCGATGAACTATTAGGCGATATTCGTGAAACAGGCACGCGTCTTTTAGTTGCACAAGCCGGTTTTCACGGTATCGGTAACGCTCGTTATAAAAGTAGCGTGAATAGAGCACCTCGACAAACAAGTAATGGTAAACCTGGTGAAATACGCCAGCTGCGTTTAGAGTTACGGATATTAGCCGATGTAGGTTTACTCGGTTTACCTAATGCAGGCAAATCAACACTAATACGTGCTGTTTCTAGTGCGAAACCTAAAGTTGCGGATTATCCTTTCACAACCTTACACCCCGGGTTAGGTGTTGTTAGCGTTGGGCCATATAAAAGCTTTGTTATGGCAGATATTCCAGGACTCATTGAAGGCGCATCAGAGGGTGCGGGGCTTGGTCACCAGTTTTTACGACATTTATCTCGTACTTGCGTATTACTACATGTGATTGATGCAGCTCCTTTAGATGACAGTGATCCCATTGAATCAGCTAAAGTGATACTAAACGAACTTGCAGCTTATAATCCTGACTTATTAGATAAACCACGCTGGTTAGTGTTAAATAAAATAGACATGTTACCCGATGAAGAGGTTCGTGAAAAAACAATCAAACGTATCATTGATGAGCTTCAGTGGACAGGTAAAGTGTTTACTATTTCAGCTATTCGAAGTGAAGGGACTCAACAATTATGTTATGCATTAATGCAATTAATTGATGACATGAAAGTAATCGATGAGGACGATGTATCTCTATGAACACATTCAACTGAATTCTAAAAGATATTGAATTCAGTTGAATAAAAAACGTTAACCATTACTCAGCAGTTTCTGCACCAGCAGCAGCACCTTCGCTTGGAGCAGCGGCTTCTGGAGCAGCAGCTTCTGGAGCAGGAGCTACTTCTGGAGCAGGAGCTGCAACAGGAGCTACTGGTTGCTCAACAATAACTTCAGTTTTCATTGGTCTTTTTTCTGCACTTTCACCACAAGCAACAAGTAAAACACCTGCCATTGCTGCAACAACTAACATAGCTAAATTTTTCATGCCCTTCTCCCTGATTATTATTATTAAAAAATACCCCAACAAACTTCTTACAAAAAGACCTAGATTGCAGAGGCTAATTAAGTATATATCAAACCGGCTAAATTTGTTAGAATTCGCACAAATTCACCCTCCTCTAAAAAAACATGTCAACCAATCACACGCCAATGATGCAACAATATCTTCGCATAAAATCAGAACATCCTGATATGCTATTGTTATATCGTATGGGAGATTTTTATGAGTTATTTTTTGAGGATGCAAAACACGCTGCTTTACTTTTAGATTTAACACTGACTCACCGGGGGCAATCTGCAGGCACCCCCATTCCCATGGCAGGTGTGCCCTATCATGCTGTTGAAAACTATTTAGCTCGATTAGTAAAAAAAGGACAATCCGTCGCCATTTGTGAGCAAATAGGGGACCCTGCAACGAGTAAGGGGCCGGTTGAGCGCAAAGTCGTTCGTATCATTACCCCAGGCACATTAACAGACGATGCACTTCTGGATGCCAAACGAGACAATATTTTGTTAGCAATATACCAAAAACGCCACCAATTTGGACTAGCCTGGGTTGATTTAAGCGGTGCAAGATTCCATTTACTAGAGGTTCCTGATGAAGATCAACTGTTAGCTGAAATCGCACGTCTCCAGCCTGCGGAAATATTGTTACAAGCCTCGTTTACACAACATAGTTTAGGGGAATTATCAACCATTAAAACTCGTCCAGAATGGGACTTTGATTTAGCTCGTGCCAAACAGTTATTAGCTCAGCAATTTAACGTATCTGATTTACATGCTTTTGGAGTCCAAAACTATCCTCAAGCCTTTCCTGCCGCAGGCTGCTTATTGGCCTATTTACAAATTACTCAACGACAAGCCTTACCACACTTAACAACAATCTCTCTTGAACAATCTCATGATTACTTACAGTTGGATGCTGCCACTCAAAGGCATCTGGAATTATTTAATAATCCTCAAGGCAATCGAGACAATAGTCTGTTAGCCTGTATTGATCACACAGCATCTGCTATGGGAAGCCGTTTATTAAAACGCTGGTTAGGTCGCCCGCTACGTCAACATAAAATACTTCAATTACGTCAACAAGCCGTTATGGAATTAATGACCAATCAATCGCCTGATACACTGTACCCCATATTGCGTCAAGCAGGAGATATTGAACGAATCGCCTCTAGAATTGCTTTAAAATCAGCGCGTCCAAGAGATTTGTTGCAACTATCTCAAACATTATCCCTCCTACCAGAAATACACACCTTGTTGTCTACACATCAAACCTGTTTAATGACAACATTACATCATGAATTAACACCACTCCCAACATTGCAAGCATTACTTGATAGTGCTTTGGTTGAAAATCCTCCCATGTTAATTAGAGATGGGGGCGTGATTGCCAAAGGGTTTGATGAAGAGCTGGATGAGTTACGGGAACTCAGTGAAAATGCCACAGACAAGCTCATGGCACTTGAACATGCCGAACGACAACGTACAGGATTGTCGACTTTAAAATTTGGATACAATCGGGTTCAAGGTTATTACATTGAACTTTCACGTACTCAAGCTGAAAAAGTCCCCTTGAATTATCAGCGCAAGCAAACCTTAAAAAACGTTGAGCGCTATATTACACCTGAATTAAAGCTATTTGAAGATACGGTATTATCAGCCCAAAGCAAAGCCTTAGCACGTGAAAAATGGTTATACGAATGCTTGCTTGATGAACTTCACCACTCTATTGCCCAAGTCACACAAGTTGCTCAAGCAATAGCACAATTAGACGTATTAAGTAATTTCGCCGAACGAGCAAGCACATTAAACTGGCGCTGTCCTGAACTCGTGCATACGCCTGGGATCATGATTCAAGCAGGAAGGCATCCTGTGATAGAGCACATTTTACAAGAAAAATTTATTGCTAATAATCTAGAACTACAACCTGAACAACAGGTTTTATTAATAACAGGCCCGAATATGGGCGGTAAATCAACGTACATGCGCCAAAATGCATTAATTATTTTATTAGCTCATATTGGCAGTTTTGTACCCGCAGAACAGGTACGCCTAGGACCGATAGACAAAATTTTCACACGAATTGGAGCAAGCGATGATCTTGCATCGGGTCGCTCTACCTTTATGGTTGAAATGACAGAAACAGCTCATATTTTACGTCAAGCTACGGCAGAAAGTTTGGTTTTAATTGATGAAATTGGCCGTGGAACAAGCACGCATGACGGCATGGCATTGGCTTACGCATGTTGTGCTTATCTGGCTAACACCGTTAAAGCATATACCTTATTTTCCACACATTATTTTGAGCTCACAGCACTGCCTGATAAATATCCATGCATTAGGAATGTTCATCTGGCAGCAAAATTAACCCAGGGTAAGATTGCTTTTTTATATCACGTTGAACCAGGCCATGCGAGTCGTAGTTATGGATTGGAAGTAGCGGCCCTTGCCGGCATTCCACAAGATGTATTAAATCTCGCAAACCAACAACTTTTAAAACAATCATAGTGAACTAAAATCCGGTGGATAGGTTCCTTTATCCACCAATAGCCTGACCTTCGCGGCGGGGATCTGCCGCTCCATACCAACCACCGCCCTGGGCGCGTTTAATATTAACCACTCCACTTAATAATCCTGCACTGACGGCTTGTTCTCCTCTTGCATTTATTTTTGGTAAATATCGACTCAAATCACTCTCACTTTCAATGATGGGTGTATCATTTACCGCACATAAATTACCCGCAGCTGAACTTTCTGCAGGATTCTTATTAAAATCGAGCATATAAATTAAATTTTTTGCTACATAACAAATAATTGGACTGCCTCCAGGGCTACCTGTTATCCCAATCAACTCACCTTTTTTATTAAACACCATCATCGATGACATCGCAGAACGTGGTCTTTTAAATGCCTCAACATGATTAGCGATAGGTTTTCCTTCCGCATTAACTGCTAAAAATGAAAAATCGGTTAACTCGTTATTTAAAAAGAACCCATCCACAAACAAATGGCTACCAAATTGGTGCTCCACAGTTACCGTCATCGATACAGCATTCCCCTGTTTATCAATAATCGCCAAGGACGTTGTACCATGCCCTTTAGGACTGACATCAGGTGCATATTTACGATCAATGCCTTTGGGAATTCCCGCCATCACAGGCGTTTTTAAAGGCGTGTTTGTAATAAGCTGACTTCTATTTAATAAATAATCATTGTCCAGCAAGCCATCTATAGGTTGTTTCACAAAGTTAGGATCAGCAATATATTGATTTCTATCTGCATAAGCTAGTTTTGATGCCTCCAGAAAATAATACATCCAATTTGTATCAGACGGTGTTTTTCCTGAATAACGATGAGCATAAAGTTTCAGTAATTCAATAACCGTCACACCACCGGTTTCAAATGGCGTTGAGCAAAGTCTATCTTCTCGATAATCAGCACAAATAGCATGATCTTCTCTAGGCGTGTAACGACTAAAATCCTGTGCAGAAAAAACAGAAAAACCTGCGGTTTTATTAACTTTTTCAATGATATCTCGGGCAATGCGGCCTGTATAAAAATCGCTTGGATTTTTTGCAAGTGTGCGTAACGTGTTAGCATAAGCAAGGTTTTTAATGGTTGCATGAATTGGTTTTATTTGGCCTGAGGTTGTGAAATAAACAGCCTTAACATGCTCATCCTTCATCAGGATATCACGATCCATAGTCAATAAACTATTTAATCGAGGACTCATTGGAAAACCCTTGCTTGCCAAATTTATTGCAGGTTGCAGTAATGTTTTCCATGGTAAGTAACCTTGTTGACGGTGCATTTGATACAATAACGCCACCTCTCCCGGCACACCGACTGATTTAAAACTCAACATAGCGTCTTCAAATGGCATCAGTAAACCCTGCTTGTCTACAAATAAATTCGCTGTTGCCGATTGAGGTGCTGTTTCTCGGCCATTATATGCCTGCAATGTTTTATCAGACGCATTATAAGTAAGTGCATACCCTCCACCACCTAAACCAGATGAACTGGGCTCTGTTAATCCCAACACAAAAGCCGCCGCCACTGACGCATCAATCGCATTGCCACCTTGTTTTAAAATCTGATATGCCGCTTTTGATGCCCAAGGATTATTGGTAACAACCATTTCATGCCGACCATAAATCAATGGTTTATCATGACGTGGTGTAAAGCCTTCAGGCGATACAACAGATTGTGCAACGCAAACCGTTGTGCACAATAAAGACAAAACAACAACTGTTTTTTTTATAAACACAAAGCCTCTGTTAATTAATTTTATCCATGCATTGTGATACTATACATAAAAATAAAATACGAGCATATAGATGACAAACCTTCCTCTTCGATTAAAACGCTTACGTAAAACACCAGCCATACGCTCCATGATGCGCGAAACTCACCTGGTACCCAGTCAATTTATTATGCCCTTATTTATCAGCGAAACCTTGGATAAAAAGCGCGAAATTCCTTCCATGCCCGGGCATTATCAACTCACTTTAGCGTGCCTTCCAGATGAAATTCAATCCATTGCCTCGCTTGGTATCCCTGCTGTTTTATTATTTGGAATTCCAGCGTTCAAAGATGCAGAGGGCACCTCATCTTTATTATCAACAGGGATTATTCAACAAGCCATTCGAAACATTCGTAGTACAAATAAAGACATTGTTATTATTGCTGATGTTTGTTTATGTGAATATACCGATCATGGGCATTGCGGTGTTCTAGACGGTGAAATGATCCATAACGACCGAACGTTACAACGTTTAAGCGAGCAAGCTGTCAGTTATGCTGATGCAGGAGCTGATTGGATAGCACCAAGCAGCATGACGGATGGTATGGTCAAAGCCATACGATGTGCTCTAGATAATGCAGGGCATCAACATGTCGCTATTTTAAGTTATGCTGTTAAATACAGCTCAAGTTTTTATGGCCCATTTCGTGAGGCAGCACTTGGCGCACCTCAGTTTGGTGATCGAAAAACCTATCAAATGGATCCTGCAAACGCGTCTGAAGCCATTAGAGAAGCCGGCCTTGATATTACAGAAGGCGCTGATATGTTGATGGTAAAACCTGCGATGAGTTATTTAGATATTATCTATCGTGTAAAACAGCAATATCCTGAGGTTCCTTTATGTGCATATCAAGTCAGTGGTGAATACTCAATGATTAAATCTGCTGCAAAACAAGGCCTAATCAATGAACAAGATGCCATGTTAGAAAGTCTCATTGCGATAAAACGTGCGGGAGCTGATTTAATTATTTCTTATTTTGCCAAAGATATAGCCCAACTCATCAAAGCGTAAAAGATAAACAATAGAATTGACCAGGGGATAACAATGAGAATCAATCAAGACGACCTCAACAAATCCCCTGAACTCATTGGGTTTATTCACAAGACCAATAATCATGAGCAAGAACAAGACGGGGTTATAACAACAAAGATGGAACAGAACGATCCTGAAATAAAATGTATTCCCGCTTAGAGAGTTAAAAAAATCCCGGTAATCCTTATGCTCCATTGCTCCCCAACGCTATAAAAAGCACTATAACATGCTTAACACTTCATGCAATTGTTTCACCGCAGCAACCTCAATACCCATATCTTGTTTGGGTGCATTCGCAAATGGCACAATCGCTCGTTTAAACCCGTGTTTTGCAGCCTCTCTTAAACGTTCCTGTCCACTTTGCACAGGCCGAATTTCCCCCGCCAAACCAACCTCACCAAACACAATCGTTTCACTATCAAAAACACGATTACGTAAACTGGAAACAACTGCAGCCAATAATGCAAGATCACTGCCTGTTTCAGTTACTTTTACGCCACCAACAACATTCACAAACACATCTTGATCAAACGTCGCTATTCCGCCATGCCGATGCAACACGGCTAATAAAATGGCCATACGATTCTGCTCAAGCCCTACCGCTAAACGCCTGGCTTGAGTACCATGAGACTCATCAACCAATGCTTGCACTTCAACTAACATCGGGCGAGTTCCTTCCCATGTCACCATAATAGCACTACCCGGAGTGGGTTCTGGTTGACGTGATAAAAAAATAGCTGAAGGATTCGCAACTTCTTTTAAGCCTTTGTCCGTCATGGCAAACACGCCTAATTCATTGACCGCTCCAAATCTATTTTTAATTGCACGAATCACCCGAAACCGACTATCTCGCTCCCCTTCAAAATACAACACGCAATCAACCATGTGTTCTAACACGCGAGGCCCTGCTAGCGCCCCATCTTTAGTCACATGCCCTACCAAAAAAACAGCTGTTTGGGTCATTTTGGCAAAACGAACCAATTGAGCCGTTGCTTCGCGCACCTGACTTACCCCACCAGGAGCCGATTGAATCGTATCTGTAAAAATGGTTTGTACAGAATCAATAACGATAACCCGAGGTTTTTCTTTTTGTGCATGAGCAAGAATGGTTTCAACTTGCGTTTCAGCTAATAAGCGTAAGCCCTCTAACGGTAAATGCAGGCGTTTTCCACGCATGGCAACTTGCTGCAAGGACTCCTCACCTGTGACATACAGTACATTTTGTTTCAATGATAAATTAGCCAATGTTTGCAATAAAATGGTTGATTTACCAATACCCGGATCGCCTCCAATCAATACCACTGAACCATCGACCAAGCCCCCACCTAGAACACGGTTTAATTCAGATAATCCGCAATCCATACGTACTTCACAATCAATAACAACGTCTGTCAAACCCATGACAGATGAACGTTGATTTGCATAATTTCCTAAGCGAGCTTGCCTACCTGAAGAAACAACACCTTCTTCGGTCACGGCATTCCAAGCGCCACACTGTGTACATTGCCCAGACCATTGTGAAAAAACAGCTGCACACTGATTACAAACAAAACGAGTTTTAGTTTTCATTACGTAAATACCTTGATAAATATTGTTTAAGCACGTTAAGCAAATTAGACTTATCTTTTCATATTAAACCAATGAGCCATATGACAAACCAATTCATTCAATGGGCTGTTGTTGGAGCAGGCCCTGCAGGGATTGCTGCCGTCGGAAAATTACTAGACCATGGTATCACGCCTGATAAAATTTTGTGGCTTGATAACGCGTTTAATGTAGGCGACTTAGGGCGATTATGGAGACACGTTTCAAGCAATACATCAGTGAAACTTTTTATTGATTTCTTAAACGCGGCTCAATCGTTCTGTTACAAAACAGCCCCTGATTTTCCATTAAATCATTTACCGCCCCATGAAACATGCACATTAAATGATATTGTTGAACCACTACAATGGGTTTCTGATCAATTAAAACAGCGCGTTCATGCTCATATCACCCAAATTCAAAGCATGACATTAACCGCACGCCAATGGACATTAACAAGTCATTCAGACACGTATCATGCAAAAAATGTTATTTTAGCAACAGGTGCTGTACCCACATTATTAAATCATCCTGATATTGAAAGCATCCCTTTTGAAATCGCAATTGATAAAACACGTTTAAGTACCATCATTAATCCCAGTGAAACATATGCAGTATTTGGCTCATCACATTCTGCGGTTATTATTATGAATCATCTGGTTTCTTTAAATGTTGCAAAAGTCATTAACTTTTATCGCTCCCCCTGTCGTTATGCGGTGAACATGGGCGAT
>CAZNVR010000080.1:0-8427 GCA_964576655.1 uncultured Legionella sp.
AATAACGTTTAAATATTATAAGGAGCCTATGTGATAGGTTTAACCGCTCTTGATTTAGCACGTATTCAATTCGCCTTTACCATTTCTTTTCATATTATTTTTCCTGCCATCACGATAGGTTTAGCAAGTTTTCTTGCGACCTTAGAGGGGCTTTGGTTGTGGAAAAAAAACGAAGTGTATCGAGACCTCTATCATTTTTGGAAAAATATTTTTGCAGTTAATTTTGCAATGGGCGTTGTATCTGGATTGGTGATGGCCTATGAGTTTGGTACCAACTGGAGTTATTTTTCTAATTTCGCCGGTGGTATCACAGGTCCATTATTAGCCTATGAAGTATTGACTGCATTTTTTCTTGAAGCAGGGTTTTTAGGTATTATGTTATTTGGATGGAAAAAAGTAGGTCCAGGATTGCATTTTTTTGCAACACTTATGGTTGCAATCGGGACATTGATATCTACATTTTGGATTTTGGCATCTAATAGCTGGATGCAAACCCCACAAGGTTATGAAGTGATTAATGGACGCGCTGTGCCTGTGGATTGGCTCAGCGTTATATTCAATCCATCCTTCCCTTATCGCTTATTACACATGACGTTGGCGGCTTTCTTAACAGCGGCTCTTGTGATTGCTGCATCAGGTGCATGGCATTTACTTAAAGGGCGTAACAATCCTCGTGTTCGTACCATGTTTTCAATGGCGATGTGGTTAATATTAATTGTTGCACCGATTCAAATGGTTATCGGCGATATGCATGGTTTGAATACATTAAAATATCAACCAGCTAAAATTGCGGCTCTTGAAGGACATTGGGAGAATAAAGCAGGCGAAAAATTGCCGTTGATATTGTTTGGTTTTCCGAGCATGAAGGAAGAAAAAACATTATATAAAATTGAAATACCTGCTTTAGGTGGTTTAATTCTAACGCATGATATCAATGGGGTGATTCCAGGACTTAAAGAGTTCGCACCCGAAGACAGACCCAACTCATTAATTATTTTTTGGAGTTTCCGAGTGATGGTGGGGTTAGGTGTGTTCAGCCTTTTATTGCGTAAAAAACAACGATTGTTTGAATATAAACCCTTTCTTTATTTTTCACTGTTTATGGGGCCTGCAGGCTTAATAGCTTTACTTATGGGCTGGATAACCACAGAAGTAGGCCGTCAACCTTGGGTTGTATATGGCATTATGAGAACGCAAGAAGGTGTATCTGAGCATTCTGTTTTAGCCCTGAGTATCACCTTGATTAGTTTTATTCTGGTTTATTTTGTAGTGTTTGGAATAGGCGCTATTTATATGATGAAACTCATTGCTAAAGGGCCGTCTGCGTATATGGATGAAGGGCTGTCGGATGATTTATTGCATAGACCTGCAAGACCTTTATCAGCCACACCCAATGACATCATGTTAACAGAGAAGGGAGAATAATTATGGGTATCGATCTACCTCTCATTTGGTTGATTATCATCGGTTTTGGTTTAATGATGTATGTCATCATGGATGGCTTTGATTTAGGTATTGGTCTTTTATTTCCGTTTATTAACAATGAACATGATAAAGACACCATGGTTAACACGGTTGCACCGGTATGGGATGGAAACGAGACATGGTTGGTCTTGGGTGGCGCATCGTTAATGGCGGCATTTCCCCTGGCGTATTCTTTTTTATTAAGTGAGCTGTATATTCCTTTAATCTTCATGTTGATAGGTCTTATTTGGCGAGGTGTTGCATTTGAGTTTCGTTTTAAATCAGACTTGCATCATAAACCGTTTTGGGATAAAGCCTTTGCCGCGGGTTCCTATTTAGCAACGTTTTGCCAAGGCGCGTGTTTAGGTGCTTTTATTACAGGGGTAAAGGTAACAGGACCTTCTTATACGGGAGGTGCTTTTGATTGGCTAACGCCTTTTAGTGTATTTACAGGATTAGGTCTGTTGGTGACGTATGCTTTACTAGGCAGTACGTGGCTTATCATGAAAACAGAAGGGCGATTACAGCGTCAAATGATCACCCTAACTCGCCCTGTAACCTGGTTATTATTGTTCATGATGGCAGGCGTAACCGTATGGACGCCGTTCATTAATCAGGCCATATTAAATCGTTGGTTTTCACTACCGAATCTTTTCTTTTTATTACCAGTTCCAATACTCGTGGTATTGTTCGCATGGGGTATTTTCCATCAATTAAAAAAACAAACACATGCGGCTGCGTTTATTTTAACATTAGGGTTAATATTTTTAGGATATACCGGGTTAGGACTGAGTATTTGGCCTAATATTATTCCGCCTGATGTGTCCATCTGGCAAGCAGCAGCACCTCAACAAAGCATGGGATTTGCATTGGTTGGGGCTTTATTTATTATTCCTTTTATATTGGCTTATACCGCGTGGTCTTATTATGTCTTTCGAGGTAAAGTACGAGAAGGTGAGGGGTATCATCACTAATGAAACATACATGGTATAAGCGTGTTGGTTGGTTTCTTTTTATTTGGAGTGCTAGTGTTGCAACACTAGTACTTTTTGCGTATTTATTTCGTTTATTGATGTCGCTTGCAGGGTTAACAACGCATTAACCCTGGCCAAACATAAGGTTTTTATCACACCCTCCATTGGGTTTTGGATATTGCATTCACGGAAGATAATTCAAGAATTAGACGTGAAATATCGGATTGAAACATGGCCGTAATGCTAATTAGTATTTTTCTACACAGATTCTAGGGTGTGTCCTCAATTGAAATCACTCAAGTTGAATTAGCAAACCCTATTCATTTTGGGAGCGAGAGCTAGTTATGTAGGTACTATAAACTGCTCCCGCTCCTCTGAAAAACTCGCTCCGTATCGATTTGATCCAACTGGTTAAAAATTGTTTTCGTAATCATTTGTTGGCCGCCGCCATTTAATTTTTTTTGCATGGTAGCCAGTGTAAGAGGAGTAATATCCTGATCGACTAATACACTTCTTACTTTATCAGGATGATGTCTATAAACATTGCCTTTAGCACAAATAATTGACTCATGATGAAAAAAGGTCCATTTGCAAATGGTTTGTAATTTAGGTATCTCATGTCCATTACTTAAAGTATGTTTATAAATTTGATGATCATCGAGGATAGCTTGGGAATAATTTCCTTGAGCTTTAGAAATTTGACTACGAATCATCAGTTGTTCTACTGATAGTTGTTCGGCTTGTTTTAAAATAAGATTTAAATCTTGAAGTGCTTCGTCCATCATGCCTAACTGATAATAAATCTTATATCTACGTTCTAAAGACATTAAGTAATATGAGCTATGCGCAGTAGTATTTGCTGAGATAATCATATTTAAATCAGCAAGCAGTGCGCTCTGTAAGCCATTTTGAGCATAATTAATGTCGAAACGGCGTATTGCACATTCGAAATAATCACCACTCCCGTAGTAATTTCGTTGCATTGATAAAATAGTATTTAAGTCAACAAGCTCGTCCACTAAGTTCTGTTGTGTATGAAAAATTTTTCTACGACGAATTAAACATTGCCTATAAACTTTGGCGTTTATATTTTCGCTTTCCATTGATAATAGCGTGTTCAAATCGATAAGTGCATTATTTATGTCATTTCGGTCATGGTACATTTGACTGCGATAGAATAAACACGTTACATCATGCGGTATCATGAGTAATATTGTATTTAGATCAGCAAAGGCCTCATCATGCTTATTTAGCTTCCAGTAAACTTTGTTACGCGCCCTTAAACATGGCTCTGAATTTGGCTCTTTCAGCAGAAGCTTATTTAAATCGGGTAATGCTTCTTCATATTTACCGTGACGGGAGTATAGTTCAGAACGACGAATTAATGCTTTTCTTAGATAGGGTTGAAGGTGCAATATTTGATTTAAATCCCTTAGCTCTGCCTTCCAGTCTGACTGATATAACTCAGTATCACGATGGAGTTTCCCACGATAAATTAATGCCCCTAAGTGGGTCGGATTCTCATCTATTATTTTATTTAAGAGTAGAATTGCCGTTTGCGTGGAGACAGCATCGTTGGCAGCTAAAAGACGACGACAGCGCGCAAGTTCAGAAGTAATGCTGGGGGCGGCGGCGGCAAATAAAAAATCAAACATAACTGAATTCTGTGTAAAAAATAACATTTTAGCACGATAACGCTGTTTTTAAATAAACAAATAACTTTATTTCAGTCTAACCGGGTTTTGATTATAAGGCAGGGGCGCTTGAAGCTGCTCGTTTAAAGCAGGCATCGGTTTTTGCATCAAACCGTGTTGAGCTAAAGCTGCAGCTGCTCCTTTTGTTTCAAGTGAAGCTAAAGAGGCTTGCTTTTCACGACCAATAGCATTAACCATGGTTAAATAAGATGCGGCAGCTGGGTGAATGGCATCACGCGAGACATTATCCAATAGATCACATGCCACCGGGGATAAAGCTAAATTAGGCGGGGAAATGACAATGATTTTTCCAGATTGATACTTGTCCAGTCCAAGTTGAGCGTGCTTTAGGCTGCTTTCAACTAAAATCACATAAATACCACATTGATACGCATTATTGATGATATGACGTAGATCATCTTTATCAATCAATGGATGATGCGTGATATCAATCACCAGGGCTTTCATCGCTTTACAGTCTGCACGTGGAAGTTGGTTTATTTGACTTACATCGATAAAAATAATTTTTGCATGTTTAATGTTTGTCATTTCCAATGACAAGTTGGATTTTTTACAATCTTTGATAAATTCAGCGACCTCATAATACGTTTGACCAAACAAATGAACATCGCTGTCATAATATTTTCCATCAGCAGCCGCGCCATGGAAAGCCACAGATAGGGTTAAAAGAGCCGAAGTAATCGCCTGTTGACCGCTGTCTGTAAACCATAATTTCATTTGGTTGCTCGGAATATTCAAGCAGTCAGAGGCATAGCTCAGTTCTTGTTGTCGTAACCGCGCTATGGAATCCAGGGGCTTTTGTTGTAATTCTGCACGAATATGCCGTAATCCATCGAGTGAAATTAAATATTCTAACGTGTTTTCAATGAGCAATAAGGCTTGGTAGTAAAATTCTGACGGCTCCATTTTGTCAATTTTCGTGAGTAAATGCTGTGCCGAAGTACAGTTATTAAAAAGCTTTTGCACGCTATGTAAATACACATGACTAAACGGTATCAGCGGATCAATGGGAGCGAGGGGCCCTATTTCATTCATAAAATCAACGGCGTAATTCAAGGTGTTTTTAAGAATATGAACGACGGGGGAGGCAATAACACCCACGGGTGTTTTGCTTTCTAGCAAAGCCTGGGCCGGCAGTGGGAGCTCCACCTTACCGCATATATAATTTTGTAAAAAAAGACGCATCGCATGTTCACAATAGTCGCCAGGGGCATTCAGCGATGCTGCCTGTTTTATATAAGCCTTTGCTTGGTGATACGTAGTAAAGGTTTGGTTGTCTTTTCGCACCACGCTACGGATATAGGTATCTGGGTCTCGTGGTTTCCGCTTACCTTCTTCTTTTGCAACCAAGGGTTTTTCGAATGCAAAAACATGTTTAACACTATCATGCGTGGCTTGGTCAAATTTAAAGGTTTCTAATAACTCATTGAGTTTACTTAAACTCTTTAAAACAACATTGTCAAAAGCAGCAGGCTCAACCCCTAGCGACAAGCGTAACATCAAACAACCTGCATCGGTTATCGTGGGCCGCAAGAAGCCAAAGCTTTGTCGCCGCTCGGTATGTAACCGAAGGCCGCTTTGCTCAGAGTAATGATTGAGTAACCCACCAAAAAAACTCAATAATACGTTGGTCACGCCTTCTTTATACGTATCATTGTTGATTTTAAACTCCGGGTAAAGTCGGATGAAAAGGCAGGTGATATTGTGTTGATTAGAATCAATCTTAATATGGTTGAGCGGGTTTGACTGCATGTGTTGTTTAATCGCATCCACACGTGCTGTACGATAACTGAGAAGGTGGCGTGCTAAATGTTCATCCACTTGAATAGGGGATGGTTGCGCATGGTTTAATGCATGAAAACCATCCACAAATGCTTGGATACGTGCAGTACACTCTTGAGGAGAGAGTTTTAAAACAGCTTTTGTAGGAGGCAAAATATGACGTAACTTGTCTTGTAATCCAAGCGTGACATTCAGATTGCCTGGTTGATTAATCAGCTGTTTCATGCCTTGAATTAAAGCCGAAAAATTATTTTTTCGTGCACCGGCATGGGCAATTTGCGTCATCGCATAGCCATCTACTTTAACACCGGGCTTGGGATATCCTGTTTTGGGATCTATTTTCTTGATTTCAGCACACAATGTTTTAGAAAAATCATCTTGAGCAATGAGCTTCGTGAATCCTTCATTAAACGGAAGGCGAGAAATGGCCGTTGATGTTGCAGAAGGAACAAGTTTTTTAAAAAAAGTCGCATGACTGTGATTACCTTGCGAGCGATAATATTGCAATTGTGATTTATGATTAAATTCACGTAACTGGGATTGCCCATGCCCATCATAGGGCGTAAAAGTCGCCGCATGCATGAACATGTTTACAACCAGGGCAGAATAATCAATTAAATGCTGAATATTGTGCGTGCTTGACGCCATATCAAGCATTAAGTGAGCATAAAGTTCTTGAAATTGAGTTTCGCCATCACTGATTTGTGGTGCAGGCATAATCATGGGCACTATAGGCGCTGGCGCTGGCGCTGGCACTGGCACTGGCACTATGGGTGGTGCTAGGGCAGGGATAAATGGTGGTGGAGGCAAAGCATTACTAAGTTTAGTCGAAATACGTTGAAGCTGTTCAATTTCAGCAGCTGATTTATCTAGATTAGCCTCTAACTGTGTTTTAATTGATTGCAATCGCGCATAATCATTCCCTGTTATCGCTTTACTCACCAGTGTTTTAAACGCCGTTATATCCGCAGGGAGATTATAAGTGCTGGTTTTATTATTTTTGAGCGAAACGGTAATCAACATAATTGTTCAATAAAACGGAGGTCGACTTTCCATTTTATTACAAAGAACAAAAAATGTACATTAAAATGTGTTTAATTTATAATGAGTTATTTTTTAGAATGGAGTAACACTAGGTCGTTTTTTAATATAAATCAATTGGTGAACAATGACAAAGCTAACTTCAATAAGCAAATACTTGAACAAATTAACGAAACATTAAGAGATGCTGGCTTACTGGCACTCGCTGCCTAAACCTCTACTTTTAGCGTCAGTTAAAAATGGGGGGATTACTCTCGATGGATCTATGCACATGCCTTAGTTAGGCTATATCATGTATGCATTATTTTAACTACAATAGTATTTTAATCAATTTAGAGCAATTATGTTTAAGCCTCTAGCCTTATTCATTGGTTTACGCTATATGCGGGCCAAAAAGAAAAATCATTTTGTTTCATTTATTTCATTAAGTTCTATGCTGGGAATTGGCATGGGCGTAATGGTTTTAATTACCGTGTTGTCGGTAATGAACGGATTTGATGCAGAGATTCATAAACGATTTTTTGGTATGGCACCAGAAATTACAGTCAGTGGACAATCAGGACAAATTAGCCATTGGCGGCAATTGGCAGCTCGATTGCAATCAACGCCTGGTGTAAAAGCCATTTCGCCTTATGCGACAGCTCAAGGGTTACTTACCTTTGATGGTCAAGTGCTACCCATTGCTTTGACTGGAATTTTGCCTGAAAACGAAGAAGGAGTGACCCATCTTCAAGATAAACTCATTATTGGTAATTTGTCTGAGCTAAACCATTTTGGAATTATTTTAGGCCGTACAATTGCGAATAATTTAGGCGTGATGGTGGGTGATCACGTGACGGTGATGATTCCTCAAGCAACCGTCACACCAGCAGGTATGATCCCGCGATTTAAACGTTTTACTGTAAAAGGTGTGTTTTCAGCAGGTACAGGATTTAACTTTGATACAAAACTTGCTTTTGTTAATTTAGCGGATGCGCAAAAATTAATGCAGTTAGGTGACGATGTTACTGGGTTAAAAATGAAAATAGATCATGTTTATCAAGCCCCTGAAATATCTTATGAGCTTGCAACAACACTGGGTGAAGACTATCAAGTGAGCAATTGGACCCAGCAGTTTGGCGAGTTTTTTCAAGCGGTAAAAATGGAAAAAACCATGATGTTTTTGATTCTCTTGCTGATTATTGCTGTTGCGGCATTTAATTTAGTGTCATCACTTGTGATGGTGGTGAATGATAAACAAGCTGAAATTGCTATTTTACGTACAATTGGTGCAACACCGTCAACGATTCTTTGGATTTTTATTGTGCAAGGAATGATGGTCGGGATTGTGGGTACTTTATTTGGAATTGTGAGTGGCTTGTTATTAGCGAGCAATGCAACAGCCATTGTTAATGCCTTGCAATCGTTTTTTGGTATGCATGTGCTGTCTTCAAGTATCTATTTTGTTGATT
>CAZNVR010000081.1:0-8337 GCA_964576655.1 uncultured Legionella sp.
GTTGGGTACCAGATCTTTACTTTCCCGGACGATCCGCATTCCCTTTCCGCCGCCACCATTGGCCGCTTTTAACAACACGGGAAATCCTAACGCAATACACTCGTCAAGCAATCGTGCATCCGATTGATCAAGGCCATGATAGCCCGGTGTTAATGGGACAGCACTTTTTTCTAACAGTTGTTTAGCGAGTTGTTTTGAGCCCATAATCTGAAGAGCGTGGATGTCTGGTCCGATAAACACAATACCAGCATCGTGACATGCTTTTGCAAAATCGGCATTTTCTGATAAAAATCCATAGCCAGGATGGATCGCTTCTGCACCATGTTCCAGTGCAACGGCAATGATTTTTTGACTATTTAAATAACTGGCACTCGCCGCAGGCTCACCGATGCAAAATGCATAATCGGCATGTTTTACATGCAAACTGTCTTTATCTGCTGAGGAGTAAACTGCAATAGACTCAATGCCTAAACGGCGTGTGGTTTTAATGATTCGACAGGCAATCTCGCCTCGGTTAGCAATTAAAATTTTATTAAACATATGCTGCTGCCTTTTTATTGGGCTTTAGTTCCATGTAGGTGTTTCCTTATTAAGAAAGGCTTTTAAGCCCGTTTGTCCTTCATTGGAGACACGTTTTTGGGCAATAAGTTGAGCGGTTACTTGTTGTAGCTCTTCATCAATAGAACGTTGAGCAATATCGCGTACCAAAGACTTCGAAGCACGAACAGCATCTGGTGCTAGTTTTGCCAGTTGTTCAGCATAGTTGATTGCATAGGATTGTAATTCTTCTTCTGATACAGCTAGTTGTATCAGTTGTAATGTTAAAGCACGTGCTGTATCAATAACTTCCGCACTCATAAATAACCATATAGCTGCACGCTCACCAATAGCTTTAATCACATAAGGACTAATCACAGCCGGAATTAAGCCTAGTTTAACTTCCGAAAAACAAAATTTAGCAGTATGTGCTGCAATTGCAATATCACACGCAGCGACAAGACCTGCTCCTCCGCCATATGCACATCCTTGCACGACCGCGATAGTAGGTTTAGGGCTATGGTAAAGTGTGTGCATTACTCGAGCTAATACCATGGCATCGGCTTTATTTTCAGTTTCATTTAATTCAGCCATGCGTTGCATCCATCCTGCATCGGCACCTGCTGAAAAATGTCGGCCATGGGCGTTGAGTAAAATAACTCTTATAGATGGATTATGGATGGCATTATCTAAAGCACGCTGTAAATCAGCTAATAAAACTTCATCAAATGCATTATGTTTTTCAATACGATTTAACGTAATGAGTTGTATATGATTTTTAGATTCACACTGTAGTCTTGTCATAAACATATGCCTTAAAAGTTAAACTACATTCTAAATACACCAAATTGAGTGGGTTTAATGGGGGCATTTAATGCGGCAGATAAGCTTAATCCTAATACTTTTCTGGTATCTTGGGGAGCTATTACACCATCATCCCATAGCCTGGCACTAGCATAATAGGGGTTACCTTGTGTTTCATATTGGTCTCGCATCGTTGCTTTGAATTGTTCTTCTTCAGCAGAACTCCATTCGGTACCTTGTTTTATGTGTTTATCGCGATTGATTTGAGCTAAAACGTTGGAAGCTTGTTCACCTCCCATGACAGAGATGCGAGCATTTGGCCATGACCATAAAAAGCGAGGTGCATAAGAGCGACCACACATGGCGTAATTACCAGCACCAAAACTGCCGCCAACAATGACGGTAAATTTGGGCACGTTTGCATTGGCTACAGCCGTTACCATTTTAGCGCCATGCTTGGCAATGCCTGCCGCTTCGTATTTACTACCCACCATGAATCCTGTGATGTTTTGTAAAAATAATAAAGGAATGTTGCGTTGCGTGCATAACTCAATGAAATGAGCTCCTTTTAATGCACTTTCACCAAATAAAATACCATTATTTGCGATAATACCTATGGGATAACCATACAAATGAGCAAAACCACAAATAAGTGTGGTACCAAATAGAGCTTTAAACTCATCAAATTCTGAGGCATCCACTAGACGTGCAATAATTTCTCTAATGTCAAAGGGCTTGCGTGGATCGGTTGGAATAATCCCATTGAGCTCAAGCGGACTATACAATGGTTCACGACTTTCAATCCGGCACAGTGTTTCTGGTTTTTTACGATTTAAATGGCTAATGATGCGTCGTGTTAACAGTAATGCGTGTTCGTCATTTTCAGCATAATGATCAGCAACGCCTGATTGTTTACAGTGCACATCAGCACCTCCTAATTCTTCAGCACTAATGATTTCACCTGTGGCCGCTTTTACTAACGGTGGGCCACCTAAAAAAATCGTCGCTTGATTGCGTACCATGATGGATTCATCAGCCATTGCAGGAACATAAGCTCCGCCTGCCGTGCATGAACCCATAACAACAGCAATTTGTGGAATATTTTGAGCAGACAAATTGGCTTGATTATAAAAAATACGGCCAAAGTGGTCTCGGTCTGGGAATACTTCATCTTGCAATGGTAAAAATGCCCCACCGGAGTCGACCAGATAAATACAAGGCAAATGATTGTCTTGAGCAATGTCTTGAGCACGCAAATGTTTTTTAACGGTTAGAGGATAATAGGTGCCTCCTTTAACCGTTGCATCGTTAATGACAATCATACACTCTTGATTCGAAACTCTACCAATTCCTGTGATTAATCCTGCTGCAGGAAGGGTATCTGAATACACGTTAAATGCGGCTAATTGCGATAATTCTAAAAATGGACTGCCAGGATCGAGTAAGTGCTGTAGACGCTCACGAGGCAGTAGTTTGCCATGATTTTTATGTCTTTCGCGGGCTTTTTCATCTCCACCTTGTGCGATTTGAGTAATGGTTTGATTAAGCTTATCAATTAATGCAACCATTGCTGTTTGATTGGCTTTAAATGCGCTACTTGTGGGATTCAGCACGCTTTTTATTGTCGTCATAATTTATCCTTAGCGAATCAATACTTTTCCTAATACAATGACGAGCCATAAAGCCCACATGATCTCAACAAAATATGGCATGGGACGTTTTTTAATTGCTTTATAAATTAAGGCAGGAACCCCTGCAATAATTAATGGAATTAATACCAATGAGAGTATATTTCGAATTAAAATTCCATAGGTATTGCCACTAAAAATGGGCGTTAATTTCATCATGACAAACGTATAAAACGTCACGATATACACCATCACTAAATTAGCATATTGAGCAAACACAACAATGAATATACTTAAACCCAAATAAATTAGACTTTGTTTAAGCATCACACACCTCAATCGCCATTGCCGTTGCCTCACCACCACCAATACAAAGAGCGGCTACACCTCTGGTTTTTTTCTGTTGAATTAATGCATGGATTAGCGTGACTAAAATACGCGCGCCTGATGCACCAATCGGATGCCCTAGTGCACACCCTCCGCCATGAATATTTACTTTTTCAGGATCAAGTGCTAATGCGTTGATAGCGGCCATGGTCACGACAGCAAATGCTTCATTGATTTCATATAAATCAACATCTGCCACAGACCAACCGGCTTTTGCTAACACGTTAGTAATGGCCGGGATAGGGGCTGTTGTAAACCATTCGGGTGTTTGTGCATAACTTGCATGAGCTACAATTCTTGCTAAGGGTTTCAGGTTACGGCTTGCAGCATTCGCCGCAGTCATTAAAATTAAGCTTGCAGCACCGTCTGCAATTGAACTTGAATTTGCTGCAGTCACCGTACCATCGTCTTGAAAAGCCGGTTTTAATTTGGCTATTTTAGTTAATTTATCAGGGTTTGGGCTTTCATCTAACGTGACCGTGATATCCCCTTTACGAGTGGACAGCGTGACTGGCACTATTTCATGTTCAAACGCGCCGCTATGTTGTGCTGCAAGAGCTCTTGTCATGGAGGTTGTGGCAAAGGCATCTTGTTGTTCGCGAGTAAAATGAAAATGCGTGGCAGTTGTTTCAGCATAACATCCCATGGCACGACCTTTGTCATAAGCATCTTCTAGACCATCCAGGAACATATGATCATTTAATGTACCATGGCCTAAACGATACCCTGCACGCGCTTTGGCTAGTAAATAAGGCGCATTGCTCATGCTTTCCATACCACCGGCTAACACTATATTGGCATTACCTGATTTGATCGCATCATGTGCGAGCATAACGGCTTTCATGCCTGAGCCACATACTTTATTTATGGTACTTGCTACAGCTGAAACAGGAATGTCAGCTTTAATTGCAGCTTGTCTGGCGGGTGCTTGCCCAAGGCCTGCTTGTAATACACAACCGCTGATGACTTCATCTATCTCGGTTGGCAGAAGTTTCGCCTGCGTTAATGCTGCGCGATGTGCGATGGCAGCTAGTTCTATGGCTGTTAATGAAGAGAGGTTACCTAGCATTGCCCCGATGGGAGTGCGTTTGGCAGATACAATTACAATATCATCTGGATTCATTGGCTATCCTTAAATAATTCGCGTCCAATTAACATACGTCTAATTTCAGAGGTTCCTGCACCAATTTCATAAAGTTTTGCATCGCGAAGCAATCGACCGGCTGGATAGTCATTGATATAGCCATTACCACCTAGTGTTTGGATGGTTTGCAACGCCATTTGAGTTGCTTTTTCAGCAGTATATAAAATGACACTGGCGGCATCTTTTCGGCTCACCAAGTGATTGTCACAAGCTCGTGCTACAGCATACAAATAAGCTCGGGACGCATTTAACTCGGTATACATATCAGCGATTTTGCCTTGAATAAATTGAAATTCACCAATGGCTTGGTTAAATTGCTTGCGTTCGTGAATATAGGGTAGCACTAAATCAAGGCAAGCCTGCATAATACCCACGGGGCCTGCTGCGAGTACGGTGCGTTCGTAATCGAGCCCACTCATTAATACTTGAACCCCTTGATTAACAGAGCCTAATATATTTTCAACAGGCACCAGGCAATTGTCAAACACCAGTTCACAGGTGTTGGAACCACGCATACCTAGTTTATCGAGCTTTTGAGCCGTACTAAATCCGCTAAAACCTTTTTCAATGATGAATGCGCTAATGCCACGGCTATGGGCTTGTTTATCCGTTTTAGCATACACCACCAACACGTCAGCTTCAGGCCCGTTGGTGATCCACATTTTGGTACCATTCAGTACGTAATGATCACCTGCGCGCTGGGCTTGCAATTGCATGCTCACCACATCAGAGCCACAATTGGATTCACTCATTGCCAGCGCACCCACGTGTTGTCCACTAATTAACGAGGGTAGATAACGTGATTTTTGTTCGTGTGTGCCGTTTAAATAGATTTGATTTACGCATAAGTTAGAATGAGCACCATAACTTAACCCTATAGCTGCTGATGCGCGCGATAGTTCTTCCATGGCAATGGCATGCGCTAAATAACCCATATTTGCGCCACCATATTCTTCACTGACGGTAATTCCCAATAGCCCCATGTCTCCTAATTTACGCCATAAGGGATAAGGAAAGGTATTGTCTTTATCGATTTGAGCAGCAATCGGTGCGATTTCGTGAGAAGCAAATTGATAGACACTTTCGCGTAATAAATCGTATGTTTCGCCTAGCTGATGATTCAGGCCGTGGTACATTAATGCGTCCTGTGTTTTAAAACCAAAGCTAAACTATACTCTGACCTGCGTAGGTTGTGAAGAAGAAAACTTGCGTGAATCAAGGATGATTCACGCAAGTTTACACTAGGATTTAATGATGTACGTGTTGTTTGTAATGAACTTGTCGTGGGGTAATGGTATTCCACGTTTTTGTTGTTGTATCTTTTACACCATGAACAACATACGCTGTGCCACGACCAACACCACTCATTACTCCAGCGGTTGTATCACTGATGCCTGTGATGACAGAACCGGTTGTATTTGCAACACTCGTGAAAATACCGCTTGCTAAAGCACTTGAGCTAAACACAACAGACGCGGCACTTAATACGATTGCAGGGATTATTCTTGAACTATTCATAACCAACTCCTTTTTAGTTGAATAAATAGAAAGCCGAGTCAATTGATCATTACTTTCTATGTATGTGTAAGAATAGTACATAAAAAACAAGGTATCAAATCATTTCGATAAAAAAATGAAGGTGTTTATGTAACTGTTGTCGTTTTGATGTCGCAACACAAGTCTATTGCGTTCATAGGCCAAGAGATACTTTTTGGCCTATGTTATTGTGCATTTGTTTTGTGAGATACCTCTACCGAGCAACGCTATCTTGCTTTGATAGGTTTAGAAGGGTCTTTTTTCTGGGGTATTCTTTTCAGTGTCCTCATTTTCTTCATTACCATCAAGCACTGTGGCAACGCCTAAACTTGCTAGATGCCCCACTCCTAATGTACCCACGCCGATAAGACCGATGGCGCTTGTTGCAACGGTCAAGGGGATTAAAACAGGGACTGCTAAAAACAGTTTTAATATGACATCTGCCGCGTTAATGCGGGGCCTGCCACTGGTATTAGGGGTGTCTGGAACGGACCAGCTTGCAAAGGGTGCCATCGCGACATTAGTGCACGTAGAATATCCTTTATAAAAAAAAGTGTTTATATGATTCGTATAAGTATTTTTTTTGTTGTCCATGGTATTTCGCACCTTAAAATAGTTCCAATATTGTCTTTAAATGACTTAAATATGGTACATCAATTCAAAAAAAAAACAACACCGATCGTTCGCTTCTTTTCGCGTAATATTTATTCTCATATCAGAAGCTCTTTATCTTACCTTCTGTGAAAGGAAGTTGAACGTTTTTGCTGTGGTGCTATGTTGAAAATAACGTGTTAATTTTTTTAATGGACATGTCTGTAAGGTATCCTTGTCATGTTTTTAGTTGGGGCTTCGCTTATGATAAGGTAATATGTATCCGTACATCAAAGGGGAGACGCTGATGCAATTTGAGGAATATATTGATTTATTTGGACTATCCAATGCTGATTTGAATAGTCGGGTTTTAGAGTATGGACGCGTATGTCATTCAATAAATCAATCTTTACCAGGATTTCGCGAACCTGTTGTGTGTTGTGCGCCTGAACCAGATGGTGTATTGCCTTATCCTGATTTTACGTTTGATCTTGCTCTGTGTCCTGATTATTTATTTACTGATGAAGATAATCAAAGTATTGATTTTCATTTAAAGCAGATTTATGAATTAGCGCGTGTTGCAAAAGATGTACGAATTTTTCCTTTAAGTGATAGTAAGGGCATTCCTTCGCCGTTGTTGGGTCCTATTTTGCTTGGATTACAACAAGATAATTATGGGGTGGAAGTGCGTGATGTAACTACATTTTTGCATCCTAAAGGCAGCGCTATGTTGCGGGTGTGGGCGCAACAATGTCATGTGAGTTAATTATAAATGGTTCATTTTGAAACAATTGATTGTCATACTTTTTTAAAAGACTATTGGCAACAGAAGCCTTTAGTGATTCGTAAAGCACTGCCTGATTTTATTAATCCACTAACGCCAAACGATTTAGCAGGTCTTGCAGTAGAAGACGGCGTTGAAAGTCGCATGGTGTTTGAAACGCCTGAGCAAGCTCCTTTTTGGACATTAAAGCCTGGGCCTTTTGAAGAGGGTGATTTTGCAACATTGCCTAAAACGCATTGGACCTTGTTGGTGCAGGGGGTGGATCGTTTGATTCCTGAAGTAGGGGCGTTGTTAAATCATTTTGATTTCATTCCACAATGGCGTGTGGATGATGTGATGATTAGTTATGCTGTGAAACACGGAAGTGTCGGGCCACATTTTGATAATTACGATGTGTTTTTGTATCAGGCAGAAGGGGTGCGAAAATGGTTTTTAACCACTCAAGATTGCCATGAAGGCAATTGTCTGGAGGATGTTGATTTAAGAATTATGGCTCAATTTAACGTTGAAGAAGAGTATATTCTTGAGCCAGGTGATATGTTGTATTTACCCCCGCATGTGGCTCATCATGGTGTCTCTTTAACGGATGATTGTATGACCTATTCATTTGGTTATCGCAGTTATCAAGGCCAAGAGTTATGGGATGGGTTTGGTGATTTTGTCTCGGAAAAAGCATTACATACCGGGTTATATCAAGATCCTGATTGGTCAACATTAACAGCAACCTCTGCTATTCCTGAACGTGCTTATTTGAATGCAAAGCATTTAATGCAAACCATGCTCAATGATGAATTGCTGCTAAAACGCTGGTTTGGTTGCTTTGTGACACGCATTGATCAACAAGCTGAACAAGATATGCCAGAACCATTGTCTGATGTGGATGCAGGCAGGCGTGAAGTATTTATAATGGAATTACGCCAAAGTGA
>CAZNVR010000082.1:0-2104 GCA_964576655.1 uncultured Legionella sp.
ATTAATCAATGGGTTAATGATTTTAATTTAGCTTTATTTTTAACTTGAGCATCTCTTGGATGCCTCGGACAAGCCGAGGCACGTAGGCGGGCGGAGCGATTGTCAACACGCCCTAAGAAATTGTCCAGGTAATTTGGCCTGGGCTGCCAGCAATACTACTTCCCATTTTAACTCTATACTCAAGATTTAATGTTGTTGCGTCGTATGGTTGGCCTCCAATGTCGCTTGCTCCAAAGATGCTACAATAATTTTGATATGAGTAGAATTTAACTACCTCGTTGTCACACATATAGGTTAATAAAACGCCTACGCCAATGTAATCTTGATGGGCTGAAAAAATAGGGCTGGATTGTTTTGCAGGAATAATTGTTGGTATTGAGCTGATAGGAAGTTTGCCATAATACATTACTTTATTTTTGAAGACACAATCATGAGAACTATTATTTATAACTTTGATGTTTAAATCACCACACGTAGCATGGGCAAATACAGGAATAGCGAGCAGGCTCAATATGGATAACTTTTTCATTTCAACACCTATTTGTTATAAATTATGGGGATTGTATCTTTAATAAACACCCAAGTAAACTTTAATTTGATCAAATAGGCAATAAAGTTTACTTGGTTTTTGTTAGGCCCAAGGATGAAGTAATTTCATCGCTGGTTTTAATAATTTGGCAATGAAGGTTTGTTTAGCATGAATGGATACGTGAAAAGCATTGTGAGTTAACATTTTATGATGGATGTATTCATCACTGGTTTGTAATGCATCCACCAGCTGTAAATCAATGGCATCCGAGGCTAGCCAATGTTCACCTGTTGATACGTCGTTAATGTTTAATTGTTCACGATTAGCAAGAACATACTCTTTGAAGCTCACATGAATTTTTTCCAAATCTTCCTGGAATTTTTTACGCCCTTTATCTGTATTTTCAGCAAATAATGTTAAGGTACGCTTGTATTCGCCAGCGGTTAACACTTCAACATCGATATCATTTTTTCGAAGCAAGCGGTGAAAGTTGGGGATTTGAGCAACAACACCAATGGAGCCAATGATTGCAAAAGGTGCCGCAATAATTTGGTTGGCAAGGCATGCCATTAAATACCCACCACTTGCAGCGACTTTATCAATACACGCGGTTAAAGGGATTTGTTTATCTCGAATACGTTGCAATTGAGATGCAGCAAGTCCGTAGCCATTGACAGCACCACCAGGGCTTTCTATACGCACCACAATTTCATCTTGTTGTGTTGCAAGTGTTAAAATGGCGGAAATTTCATCACGTAGTTGCTCAACTTGCGAGGCTTTAATGTCTCCAATAAAATCAATAACAAATAACGTTGGCTTGGTTTCTTTGCTTTTTTTCTTTTTTTTAAGTTTTTTACCGGTGACTTCTTTATAGATTAACTCATGCATATCTTCTGATGCTTTGTTTAAAGAGATAATGTTTAATTTAGGTTTTGCTCCTTTGCCCAGCGATAAAAGACCTGCAACTAATATGATAAATGCAATCACCAAAGTGAGTGTTTTTAAGGCAAAAAGCCCGTATTGTGCAAGAAAATCCATGGTATCCCTTGGTTAAAATAAAAATGCAATTATCACCGTGAGATAGACAATCTGCAAGAGTGGGTCAGGATTATAGTCTATAATGAATCTACTCTAAGATAGATTGGGTTAATACACAGGGCAAAAACACAAACGATTAAACGGTTTGATAAAGTGTGCGTTCGCGTAGATAGAGATAGTTATTTATATAGATGTTCAACAGGAGTGTGTAATGAAATGGTTAAGGTATGGCGATCAAGGCCATGAAAAACCGGCGATGTTGGATGAACAGGGATTAATTCGTGATTTATCTGCGGTTGTTGATGATTTTGATCCTCGCACATTGAGTGACGTGAATTTAGTGCAGCGTTTGCTTGCCTTAGATGTTCATCAATTACCCATCATTCATTCGCATCCACGAATTGGTGCATGCGTAGCATGGCCTGGTAAAGTCATTTGTGTGGGATTTAACTCGACATTGCATGCGGTGGAAATGGGGATTACTCCCATTAGCTCAAAAGACATGGTGGTTTTTCTAAAAGCAACCAGCTCTGTATG
>CAZNVR010000082.1:2114-8323 GCA_964576655.1 uncultured Legionella sp.
ATGATCCCATCCTTCATACACGGCTTACATAAAAACTCGATTGGGAAGCTGAGTTAGCATTAGTGATTGGAAAAAAAGGGAAATATATTGCTAAAGAGCATGCTCGTGAACACATTTTGGGATATACCTGTATGAATGATTTATCTGAGCGTTATTTGCAATTAGAAACATCGGATAAACAATTTACAAAGGGCAAGTGCTTTGATAATTCAGCGCCTATGGGGCCTTATTTAGTCACTAAAGATGAAGTAGAGGATGCGTGTAATTTACAAATTCAGTTATGGGTTAATGGTGAGCTGCGTCAAAATTTTAATACCAGTGATTATATTCATAATGATGCAGAGGTTGTTCATTATGTAAGCCAATATTTTACGCTTTATCCTGGCGATGTTATTTCCATGGGGTCAGCGCCTGGTAGTGCTAAATTCTGGGGCGAACAGAGTTATTTACAACCCAATGACCATGTTAAATTATCTATTAGTGGCTTAGGTGAGCAAGTACAGCGAGTGATCATTGAATAATTATGGGTAGATGCGGTATTCTAGAGTGTATCTAAGTCTTGTGAAGTTATAAGGAGATTAACATGTATACAAAAGTATTGTTTGCCACAGATTTTGATGAAGTAGGGATTCATGCGGCGCATAAAGCTAAAAAAATTGCAGATGAAAATGGCGCGCCTTTATTTTTAGTGCATGTAGTAGAACCCATTCCTGCTTATGCTTACCCAGGTTTTGCGGGTTTTGCTGAGGTGGAGGTATCTATTCGTGAGCAGGCAGAAAAAGAATTAACAGCGATTGCCGAGCGTTTAGGGGTGGATGCAAAACATCGTTTTCTTGAGTTTGGCTCTACTAAAAATGAAGTATTACGTGTTGCAGAAGAACAAAATATTGACTTAATTGTAACAGGTAGTCATGGAAAACATGGTTTGGCTTTATTGCTTGGTTCAACAGCACAAGCCATTTTACATGGCGCTCAATGCGATATGTTGATTGTGCGTCCTCCAAAATAAATGATTGTTTAGGATATTATTTGTTGTATGAAACTGTTACGCAGAATTCAGACTATCACTGAATTACAAGCAGGGTGCGTTGCCACCATTGGTAATTTCGACGGTGTGCATCGTGGTCATCAAGCTCTGCTTGCGCAATTAAAAAAACAAGCAAATCATCGGCAGTTGCCTTTAGTTGTTTTACTCTTTGAACCACAGCCTGGGGAGTTTTTTAATAAAGCACACACACCTGCCAGATTATACCCGTTACGTGAAAAACTAAGTGCATTAAGTACGTGTGGGGTGGATTATGTTTATTGTTTAACCTTTGATAAATCCATTGCTAATATGTCACATGAACAGTTTGCTGAGCACATTCTTTTAACCCGCTTAAATGTTAAATATTTATTATTAGGCAATGACTTTCATTTTGGTAAAGAGCGTTTGGGAAATTTAGCTTTTTTACAAACCTGGGGGCATGAAAAGGGTATAATGGTTCAGTCTTGTTCTGATTTTTGTTATGAAAAAACGCGCATTAGTTCCACTCAAATTCGACATGCTTTATACTTGGGCGAGCTGGATTTAGTAGCTACATTGATGGGACGAAAATATAGCTTATTTGGACGAGTGCAATATGGCAATGGATTAGCCCGACAGTGGGGCGTGCCAACAGCCAATTTGAGTGTGCGAAGTAGTACCTTGCCATTAAGCGGTGTGTTTTGCGTACAAGTAAAACGTCGGGGCAAGCCGATGTTATCCGGTGTTGCTAATATCGGTTGTCGTCCAACGATAGATGGCAGTAAAAATGTCCTTGAAGTGCACTTATTTGATTTTGATGAGTCACTGTATGGTGAGATGTTGCAGGTTTTTTTCTTGCATAAATTGCGAGATGAAATTAAATTTTCGTCTGTGGACGCCTTGATTGCGCAGATCCACCTCGATATTGCCGCAGCCCGTAATGTATACGATCTAATTATAGAGTAATCCTGATGGCAGACTATAAAAATACTTTGAATTTACCTAATACCACTTTTCCAATGAAAGCAAGCCTTGCACAACGTGAACCACAGATGTTGTCTGAGTGGCAAACCCATGGCATTTATGAAAAAATTCGTGCAAAACATGCGGGACGTAAGCAATTTATTTTACATGATGGTCCTCCTTACGCTAACGGACATCTGCATTGTGGTCATGCATTAAATAAAATATTAAAAGACATTATTATTAAATCAAAATCATTTAGTGGGTTTGATGCACCATTTGTTCCAGGTTGGGACTGTCATGGATTACCGATTGAATTAAATGTTGAAAAAAAATCCGGGAAGGCTGGAGTAAAAATTAGTGCGACCGATTTTCGTAAAAAATGTCGTGACTATGCTGCTAGCCAAATTGATATTCAGCGCGATGAATTTCAGCGTTTGGGTGTGCTAGGTGATTGGAATAATCCTTATGCAACCATGAATTATAGCTATGAGGCGAATATTATTCGCGCTCTTGGAAAAATTATTGATAATGGCCATTTGCATCAAGGGTTTAAGCCTGTGCATTGGTGTATTGATTGTGGCTCATCGCTGGCAGAGGCCGAAGTTGATTATGAAGATAAAACCTCACCCTCAATTGATGTTGCATTTTATGTTGATGATCCCAAAACATTGTTAACTAGAATGCAATTAGATTTGCCTGTTAAACCAGTCATTATACCCATTTGGACGACAACACCCTGGACCCTTCCTGCCAATGAGGCAGTGTGTTTACACCCTGACTTTGATTACACTTTGGTTGATGCGGGGGAATCTTATCTGCTTGTAGCGACTGATTTACTTGAATCAGTCATGCTGCGTTTTGGTATAACCCATTCAATCACAACTGGTGTGGCTAAAGGGCAGGTGTTTGAGCATCTGTTATTAAAACATCCTTTTTATGATCGCATGGTTCCCATGGTGTTGGGGTTGCATGTGACTACAGAGTCAGGTACAGGTTGTGTGCATACTGCACCCGCTCATGGGCCAGATGATTATAAAGTTGGATTAAGTTACCAATTACCCTTAATTAATCCTGTGATGGCTAACGGTTGTTATGCATCTGATGTGCCACTTTTTGCTGGATTATCCGTACAGAAAGTGAACGCACAGCTACTTGATTTGTTGCGTGAAAAAGGGGTGTTATTGCATGAGGAAGTGTTATTGCATAGTTACCCTCATTGTTGGCGCCATAAAACACCGGTTATTTTCAGAGCAACACCGCAATGGTTTATTTCAATGGATAAAAACGGTTTGCGACAACAGTTGCTTGAGCAAATTCAAACGGTTAATTGGCTTCCTGATTGGGGTAAGGCACGCATTGAAAGCATGGTTGAAACAAGGCCTGACTGGTGTGTTTCAAGGCAACGCGCTTGGGGAACGCCCATGCCTTTGTTTATTCATAAAGAAACACGAGAACTTCATCCTAAAACCATAGCATTGTTAGAGCAAGTTGCAGTGCGTGTTGAACAAACGGGTATTGATGCGTGGTTTGATTTAGATGCAGCTGAATTATTGGGTAGTGACGCCAATGATTATGAAAAAATTAAAGACACATTGGATGTTTGGTTTGATTCAGGTGTGTCACATTTTTGCGTATTAAACCAAGGTAATGCGTTAGGTTTTCCTGCTGATGTTTATTTTGAAGGCTCCGATCAGCATCGCGGTTGGTTTAATTCGTCCTTAACAACAGCCGTTGCAATGTATGGTACTCCTCCTTATAAAACAGTATTAACACATGGTTATACGGTGGATGCCGAAGGTAAAAAGCTATCAAAATCAAAAGGTAATTATGTTGCGTTAGATAAAATGATAGCTCAGCATGGTGCCGATATTTTACGTTTATGGGTTGCATCAACTGATTATCGAAATGAGGTGAGTATTTCTGATGAAATTATTCGTCGTAATGGAGATGCTTATCGACGCATTCGCAACACAGCCCGCTTTTTGTTATCCAATCTTTTTGATTTTTCCCCAGAAAAAGATGCGTTACCAGAAGATCAGTTGGTTGAGTTAGATCGTTGGGCCATTTTGCGTTGCCAACAGTTACAAACTGAAATTTTAGCCGCCTATGAGCAATATAATTTTCATGTGATTTATCAAAAAATCCATAATTTTTGTGCGGTTGATATGGGCAGTTTTTATCTTGATATCATTAAAGATCGTCAATATACAACACCGATTGATAGTATTGCCAGGCGCTCATGCCAAACAGCAATGTATCATATTATCCAGGCATTAACGCGTTGGTTAGCACCTATTTTATCGTTTACTGCGGAAGAAATATGGCGTGCTATTCCAGGCTTTAAAGGCGATTCTATCTTTACTGAAGAATGGTATCAGGCGTGGCCTTGTGTTAGTGATGTCAACATGGATGATTGGACCCAGATTCAGATCATTCGTGATGAAGTCAATAAGGCATTAGAAACAATGCGACAAACCGGATTGATAGGTTCAGGTCTTGCTGCTGATGTAACGCTATATGTAAATGATGATCTGAAACGTATTCTGGATAGATTAGACAATGAATTACGATTTGTGCTCATTACCTCAACTGCTCGAGTGCAATCACTGGATCATTGTCATCCTGATGCGGTTCATAATGAGACGCTAGGCGTTGCTATTCTTGTGCAAGCGAGTGAGGCTGCAAAATGTGAACGATGCTGGCATCGCTGTGATGATGTTGGTCTTAGTCAAGAACACCCATCGCTTTGCAAGCGATGTGAAGACAATATTAGTGGGCATGACGAAGTGAGGCATTTTGCATGAAAAAATGGCCATGGTTTGTATTCAGTGTTGTAGTGATGGTGTTCGATCAAGCCAGTAAATATTGGGCGTTTAAAACATTTATTCCTTATCAACCTGAATCAGTTATGCCGATGCTTAATTTTACTTTGGCCTATAATACCGGTGCTGCGTTTAGTTTTTTAAGTGGCACCGGCGATTGGCATCGTTGGTTATTTACAAGTTTTAGTGCGGTGATGAGTGTTATTTTAATCGTTTGGATTATACGACTACCGCAAAAAGCAACACTAGAATTAACCGGTCTTAGCCTTATTTTAGCAGGAGCGTTGGGTAATTTGATTGATCGATTATTGTTAGGACATGTTATTGATTTTATTGACGTTCATTATGCACATTATCATTGGCCTGCATTTAATATTGCCGATAGTGCTATTTGTATTGGTGCGTTGTTTTTACTTATCGATATGTTTAAAAAGGAAAGAAAAAAAGTTTAGTTACGGCCTACGTGTCTTGGATAGCCAAGGTACGTAGGATAGAATTATTTGCATCCCATTTACATGTCACAGTGTTTAATATATTATCAATTAAAAATTAATAGTATACATTAAACCTATGTTGTGTTCAGAAAGTTATTCTTTAATATTTCAAAATCAATTGCTTCATAATCAATTGTCTCAAATATTTAAAACATGTAGAGATAATTATAGTGCTGCATTGAAAAATGAACGTTTTACTTTAGAAAGAGATGACTTGTTAGCTCATTTAAAGTATGCATTAGAGACTTGCGTACAATTGCCATTTGATTCACTGGATTTTTCATTAACAGAATATAAAAAAGCTAGTGAATATAAAGATTCTTATGTCTTTGCGTCATTTAAACCGTATGCCTGGTTAAATAAGCCGTCACACATCAATGGAGTTACTGCAAATATTTTATCTGATTTATCTACAATGGTGATTGATGCGGGTTGGTTATTTTTAGAAAATTTGTACTCAAATTCGAAGAAAATAGATGAAACATTACAAGATAGTAATCAAAAAAAGTATATTGTTAATATAGTTAGTGAGGTGCTCTATATTCTTGTAAAAAAAACACTGGATAGAGCCCATGTAAATTTAATGTTAGCGCATCAACAATTGCATGAAGCCCAACTACCCATAGAGGTGATAAAATTTATTACTCTTTCTTATCTGGCTAAAGCAGATGAGGGTATTAGTGAATTTATTACAAAATCGCAACAATATTGTAATCGTGATTTAAACGATAATACCGTTTTTTTATTGCATAAAACATTATCATTAAGTCGTTTTCTTAAAGCAAATCTTGCGATTAAATTATCAAACTACCAAGAAGCGTATGAGTTGATTCAAGAGTGTGATGAATTTAATAAAACATACCGGGGCTTTATCATTTATGATGAACCCTTCTTAAAATTTTTGCATTATACCGAAATGGA
>CAZNVR010000083.1:0-8221 GCA_964576655.1 uncultured Legionella sp.
CGTGAAGGACGAACATTAATTTTAGTCACACATGAAAAACACGTGGCTGATGTATGTGCACGCCGTATTACACTTGCCGATGGCGAAATTATTACGGAATCACCATGACGATAAATCAACATATTCAGCATGCGATCTTAAACTTAAAAGCATCTAAATTACGCTCATTATTAGCGGTTTTAGGTATTTTAGTAGGAACTGCAGCTGTAGTCGCTCTTATCAATTGTAGCCAACTAGCCACCGAAAAAGCACTAGAACAGTTTAAAGCACTAGGCACCGATCTATTAGCTGTATCTGTTTTTCAAAACAATATGAAAGGAGTACCCAATATTGCTGGGCCGAATTACATATCACTACCTATTTGGCGCCAAATTCCAACTATTATCCCCGCTATAAAAAAAATTGCACCCTATAATATTGCTTATCAACCCATGAGTTTTCGCGGAAAAAATCTTACCGGTGTTATTATCGGTGCTGACGAAACCTTGGCTGATATTGTTCATATAAAACTCGCCTCAGGTCGTTTTGTATCCTTTGTTGAAGCATTTGAACATGTCTGTGTGATTGGACATGGGGTTGCAGAACAATTAAAACAAGTCAGTTCAGACCCTCCCATTGGCATGCAATTGCGTATAGGACAAGCGTTATACACCATCATTGGTGTCACAAAACCATGGCATGAAAATGGTTTTTTTAATGAAGATATTAATCAAGCAATTATCATACCCATCAAAGGCATGAAACTTGTGAGTCAAGATGCAAAAATCAATAATGCTGTGATCTTATTAAAACCCAATAGTCATGTTGATGTGGTTATCGAACACATTAAACAACGCATTCATGCACAAGCACCAAAGCTTAATGTCTTTATACGTAGCGCCAAACAAATTATTGCTAGCATGGAAAATCAAGGGCGTATTTTTACTATATTGCTGGGTGTTATCGGCGGAATTTCATTATTAGTCGGTGGCATTGGTATTATGAATGTTATGCTGGTATCGGTTAGTGAGCGTAAAAAAGAAATTGGTATTCGCAAAGCAGTGGGTGCTAAAAATCGTGATATTCTAGTTTTATTTTTAGTTGAATCAGTGATGCTTTCTCTTTCTGGAGGATTTTTTGGCGTGATTATCGGGTGTATTTTTACCTGGATCATTGCTTTATTTAATCATTGGTCCTTAACCTTATATGCAAAACCTGCAATCGCAGGTTTTGCAGTATCCGTAGCAACGGGTATATTTTTTGGATTCTACCCTGCACAGCGTGCAGCACGCTTAGAACCGATTGCTTCATTACGTAATGAATAACATACGATGAGAGTTCAGTTCTTCGCTTAACTTTTCATTTAAAGTAATATATTATGGCCAAGGTGTTTATTTTAATAAATCCATTTCATTTGCTCGCAGTAAGGAAACAGCCATGCCAACCCTATCGTTAGATATGTTAAATAAATCCGACCAATTATTAGATTCACTCAGCGTATTGTTAACTAATATTAAAAAAAATCACAGCATCCTCTCTAAAATGGCAGAAAAATGGGGTGAATTACCTTTATGGATTAAGATCGTATCGGCCCTACTTCTTTTTGCTCCTCTTTTAACCCTTGGAATTATCATCATAAACCCCACTCTTATTATAACAACTTCCTTTTGTGCTCTTATCTACACGTTATTAAGCTTATGTCTTGATAATCATTACACATCAATTAAAAATGAACATAATAAATTTGAAGCCCAAATCATGCAATTAGGCGGCTTACTTCGTGAAACCATTAACGAATTAGAGCAAATGTGTGAAAAGCTAAACACTGAAATAAATGAATTAAAAAGCATTAAACATGATTTATCTTTACAAGTAACACAACTTCATAAAGAAGGCATTACACACAAGAAAAATATTGAAGCCCTTGGGATTGTACTGAACTCATTTACGTCAAACTTATCTGAGCAAACTGAGTTAACTCAAACGTTCCAGGAATTAATCATAGGCCAATCTGGTTTAGCAGAATGCATTAACAATATCTCAAATTTGGAAGTGCGATTACAAACAGATAGGGAAAAAATCACCGCATTACTAGAGAAATATGAAGCATTGGTTGCTGAACATGAGAAAAAACGTGATGCGCTTAACAAAAAAACCGTTGATTCAGCGGTTCAAACGCACACATTATTTTCAACCAATAAAACCCAAGGCTTAGAGCAGCAAACAGAACCATACGAAAACTGCCATCCTTAATACCCGGTTGTAACAAGACGCTTGCCTTTCAAGGCCCCAGATAACTCCCACTCACATAACCCTATAAATTGGTTATTTTGATCATAAACCCTAACACAATCAGAGGAGGGTTGAACATTGGGAAGTTGTAATGCACGGCCTTGTTTAAGCCCATGAACCGTATCATTGTCTAAAACAAGCGTTGGAAAATAATCAATTGCTCTATCCACGGGCAATAAACATTGTTGCAATAACTCGTCAGATTTGCTCAATAGCTCATCCAGGCTATACATTACCTCATTGGCTAAACCCGCGGTATAAACTCGATGCAATTGAGTAACGTGTGCAAAAACACCTAGTCGCTGACCAATGTCTTCGACTAAATTTCGAATGTACGTACCCTTGCTGCAAGTGACTGTTAATTTGAATTCACGGCCATTAAAGTCATTTAACTGTAATGCATGAATCGTTATATCTCGAGCTTTTCGCTCAATATCAATCCCTTCGCGCGCAAATTTATACAAAGGTCGACCTTGATGTTTTAACGCTGAAAACATGGAGGGTATTTGTTTAATAGGGCCTAGAAACTCATCAAGAGTCTGTTGTAGTGCGGCATCTGAAACGGTGAAGTCATCAACACGATCAATAACTTCACCCATTGAATCGGCTGTATTGGTTTTTATACCAAGCAAACCTGTAACCTCATAACATTTATCAGCGTCAAGTAAGTATTGACTAAACTTGGTTGCTTCACCAAAACACATCGGTAACATCCCTGTAGCCAAGGGATCTAAACTTCCAGTATGTCCGGTTTTTTTTGCATTAAACAAGCGTTTTACTTGTTGTAAAACAGCATTTGACGTCAAATCACGCGGTTTATTAACCAATAATAAACCATCAATAAGCCTTTTTTCAGTCTTCTTTGGGTTCATCGTCTTGTTCTATGGGGTTCACTTGATCAATTAAACGGCTTAAACGTCGACCATATTCAATGGATTTATCATGAATAAAATGCAATTGAGGTACAGTACGCATAGTCAATGTACGAGCCAATGCACTTCGCAAATAACTAGCAGAAGCATTTAAAACCATCTCAGCTACGTTTGTTTCATCATTTAAGGTGGTGAAATAAATTTTAGCATGCCCTAAATCTTTTGTAACCGTTACCGCTGATATGGTAATAAATTTAGGAAGTCGTGGATCTTTGACTTCCTGTTGAATAATTTGCGATAGTTTGCGTTGCATCATTTCTGCAATGCGATCGGTTCGCTTAAAGTCGTTACTCATAAGTTTCGCTTAATCTCTATAGTTTCAAATACTTCAATTAAATCGCCTGACTTAACATCGTTGTAGTTTTTCACGCCAATTCCGCATTCAAAACCTTGTCGTACTTCAGATACGTCGTCTTTAAAACGTCGTAACGATTCCAGCGTGCCTTCATAAATAACAACATTATTACGTAATACACGAATAGGATTATTACGTTTAATTGCACCCTCAATAACCATACAACCAGCAATTGCACCTAATTTAGGTGAGCGGAACACATCACGAACCTCAGCAATACCCACAATTTCTTCTTTAAATTGCGGAGCAAGCATACCCGTTAAAGCACCACGAACCGTATCAACGATGTCATAAATCACACTATAATAATTTAATGATACCGTTTCTTGTTCAGCAAGTCGTTTAGCACCTGCATCAGCACGTACGTTAAAGCCAATCAATAATGCATTTGATGCCAATGCCAAATGAACATCAGACTCAGTAATACCGCCTACACCACTAGCAATAATCTCAACTTTCACTTCATCTGTTGATAATTTAACGAGCGCATCAGCTATTGCCTCAACAGAGCCTTGCATATCTGCTTTAAGAACAATATTTAATACTTTCACTTCTGCAGCGGTCATGTTTTCAAAAATACCTTCCAATGATGATTTTTGACGTCTGGCTAATTTAACATCACGGAATTTACCTTGACGGAATAAAGCGACTTCACGCGCTCTTTTTTCATCAGGTACAACAAGGGCTTCATCACCTGCATGAGGAATAGCTGATAACCCTAAAACTTCCACAGGAATTGAGGGGCCTGCACTATCAACCAATTGGCCATTGTCACTAACTAAAGCACGTACACGACCATATTGGAAACCAGCCAATACAATATCACCTTTACGCAATGTACCGCGCTGAACCAAAATTGTCGCCACAGGACCACGACCTTTATCAAGTCGGGATTCAATCACAACACCTTTAGCAGCACCATCTGTATGAGCAGTTAATTCAAGTACTTCTGCTTGTAATAAAACAGCATCCAGTAACTGGTCAATACCAGTTCCTGATTTTGCGGAAATATTTACAAACATGGTATCACCACCCCATGCTTCAGGAATGACATCATAACCGGATAATTCGTTCATGACTCGCTCAGGATCAACGCCTGGTTTATCCATTTTATTAATAGCAACAATCATCGGTACTTTTGCTGCTTTAGCATGCTGAACCGCTTCAATCGTTTGAGGTTTCACGCCATCATCTGCTGCAACAATCAAAATAACAATATCTGTTGCCTGTGCACCACGAGCACGCATTGCTGTAAAAGCGGCATGTCCTGGAGTATCAAGAAACGTAATCTCGCCTTTGGGTGTGCTTACGTGATATGCACCGATATGTTGAGTAATACCACCGGCTTCGCCCGCGGCTACTTTCGTACGACGAATATAATCAAGCAACGATGTTTTACCATGATCAACATGCCCCATGATCGTAACAACTGGCGCACGAGGCGCATCTAAACTACCTTTTGTTAACGCATCATCAAGAGTGTCTTCAATTGCATCGTCTTTTAACATACGAGCAATATGCCCCATTTCTTCGACAACAATAACAGCGGTTTCTTGATCAATCACCTGATTAATCGTAGCCATAGCGCCCAGACCAATCATCACTTTAATCACGGAAGCCGCTTTCACAGACATACGTTTTGCCAATTCGGCTACAGTAATTGTTTCCGGCACCAATACTTCATGAACGGTAGGAGCTGTAGGCATTGCAAAGCCGTGTGTTAATGACTCTTCTGCTTCACGATACTTTTCAGATTTTTCACTGCCTTTACGACGCTTAAATTTACTGCGTTTAGCCTGTGCTGACATATCATTGTCATTTTCATTACGTTTAGGCGGCTGATATTTACCTTTCTTTTTAGCGGGACTTTTAAAGTCTGATTTTTGACTTGCATCATTTGTTACTGTCTTTTTACGCGCAACTTTATCTTGCTGCGGATTTTCATTGATTTGAATTTCCGTCTCAAGCACGATATCTGGCATAATGTTTTCAACAGCAGATGCTTCGTTCATCGTCTCGTCCATCACCACATCAGGTGCGTTAGATACCATTTCGTCTGCAACTGAATCTAGAACCACAGCGTCATCCATAGGCTCCATGTGAAGTGCTACATGCTCCGTCACATCAGTCTCAGGCATCTGAATTTCAACATCTTGCTCAGGCTCAACAGGCTTTACAGATTGCTTTTCATAAATACGCTTTTTGCGTACTTCAATATTAACTTTTTTACCACTATGCGCATCATGTCCAAGAGTAACCTGAGATACACTTTTTCGTCGCAAAGTAATACGTCCAGGCACTGCATTTTCAGTGGAGCTAGAGGTGCTCTTTAAATGATTCAACAAGACACGCTTTTGTTCTTCGTTGACTACCTGCTGTTCATCGGTAATCGATAATCCAGCTTCTTGCAACTGAGTCAATAGGCGCTCAACAGGGATACCCACAACTTGAGCCAACTGCTTAACCGTCACATCCGCCATAATATAATCCTCATTCGATCGTCCCATGGGGAGTCGATCTTTATTCTAAATACCTGGGTAATCCATGCTATATATTACTGGAACCAGGATTCCCGTGCTTTCATAATGAGAGCTGCCGCTTTTTCTTCAGTCATACCGGCTACATCAAGAAGCTCATCAACAGACTGTTCTGCTAAATCATCTACCGTAACAATGCCAATAGCTGCTAATTTTTTCACAAGCTCAGGACTCATACCATCCATTGCTGCAAGGCTTGCAGCCTCACCACCTAAATCTTGGCCTGAGCTCAATGCTTGAGTCAATAAAGTATCATTTGCACGATTACGTAATTCATTAACGATATCTTCATCAAAGTCTTCGATGGCAAGCAACTCATCAATCGGTACATAAGCCACTTCTTCTAACGAAGAGAAGCCATTAGCAACCAATAACAACGCAATTTCTTCATCAATTTCCAGAGCAGTGGTAAATAATTTAACTATTTTTAGCGATTCTTCTTGGCTTTTGCCTTCAAAATCTTCCGTGGTTATGACATTTAACGTCCAACCCGTTAATTGACTAGCAAGACGGACATTCTGACCGTTACGTCCAATTGCCTGAGATAATTGATCTTTATGTACAGCTAAATCCATGGTATGCGAATCTTCATCCACAACGATGGATGTAATATCAGCTGGAGCCATAGCATTAATGACTAATTGCGCAGGGTTATCATCCCAGAGAATAATATCTACTCGCTCACCACCCAGTTCACTAGAGACCGCTTGAACTCTAGCACCACGCATACCTACACAGGCACCCACAGGATCAATACGACCATCATTGGTTTTAACCGCAATTTTTGAACGGTTACCAGGCTCTCGAGCTGCCGCTTTAACTTCTATAATGTTTTCACCAATTTCGGGTACTTCAATACGAAACAGCTCAATTAACATCTCTTTTCGAACGCGACTAACTAATAACTGAGGACCACGCATTTGATCGACAATTTGATAAAGGTATGCACGAACTCTATCATTAGGACGAAACATTTCTTGTGGCAACATCTCAGCTCGAGGCATAAATGCTTCGGCTTTACCACCTAAATCAACGATAACATTATCACGTGTAACTTTTTTAACCGTGCCATAAACCAACTGACCTAGCTTACTTTTAAATTGTTCAACGATGAGTTGACGTTCAGCTTCACGAATTTTTTGAATAATAACTTGGCGTGCTGTTTGCGCGGCAATACGACCAAATTCAATAGAGGGCATTTGCTCTTCGATTCGACCACCTAACTGTATAGTAGGCATTCTTTCTTGCGCTTGAGCTAAGGTTAATTCACGCTCAGGGCATTCAAGAGCGTCATCAGCAACCACATCCCAATAACGAAATGTTTCATACTCACCCGTACGTGCATCCAGTGTTACACGCACACCAAAATCAGCACCTGACAGTTTACGTGTTGCAGATTCAAGAGCCGCTTGAATCGCTTCTAGTACAACACTTCTGCTAACGCCTTTCTCATTGGATAATGCCTCAGCAACTAATAACAATTCTTTGCTCATTGTTCGCCTCACTAAACCGTCAAATTTGCTTTCACAATATTAGAAAAAAGAAAATGCTGTTGCTCCTTATCAATCATAAGAACCAACGTGTCCTCGTCGGCTGATACAATAGTACCAACAAATTTTCGCTGTGCCAAAACAGGCTTATATAACTTAATTTGAACCTCTAAACCCACATAGTTTAAATAGTGTTTGCTATGAAACAATGGTCGTGGGATACCAGGCGATGAAACTTCTAAACTGTAATTACCAGGAATAGGATCATTTACATCTAATAAGGCGCTAACTTGCCAACTGACTTGTTCACAGTCTTCAACACCAATACCGCCTGGTTTATCTATATAAATTCGTAACAGGGAGTGCTTGCCCTGAGCTAGGTATTCACAACCCCATAGCTCGTAACCCATGCTTTCCACTGTTGGTTGTATCAATTGTTCAATTTCGATTTGAATCATATCCCTCTCATGCGTTGAGTTATGATGTACAGAGGTTTAATTTCATAAACTATAGATAATAAAAAACCCCATAAAAGGGGTCTTATTATTAGTGGTAGCGGGGGCAGGATTTGAACCTACGACCTTCGGGTTATGAGCCCGACGAGCTACCAGGCTGCTCCACCCCGCATCAACTGAA
>CAZNVR010000084.1:0-8037 GCA_964576655.1 uncultured Legionella sp.
CCGATGTAAGTGTAAACAAAGCTACCGTAGTTCTTTTTCCTATTGCAAATACGCCTCAGGCTATTCTTGATTTAGGTATCGAACAACTAAAAGGGTTTATCAAAACCATTGGGTTGTATAATAGTAAAGCCGAAAACATTATAAAAACCTGTCAACTGTTAATCGATCGTTATGCAGGTGAGGTGCCAAAGACAAGAGAGGCTCTAGAAGAGCTACCTGGCGTAGGTCGAAAAACAGCTAATGTCGTGTTAAACACAGCGTTTGGTCTCCCTACAATGGCCGTAGATACTCATATCTTTCGTGTTGCTAATCGAACAGGCATTGCAACAGGAAGCACCCCTCTGGCGGTTGAATACGGTCTATTAAAACATATTGAACCTGAGTTTTTACAAGATGCACATCACTGGTTAATTTTACATGGGCGCTATACCTGCATTGCACGCAAACCACATTGTTCGTCATGTATTATTCAAGATTTGTGTGATTATAAATTTAAAACTCAATAACACTGCCTTCAGAACATTTAAAAAGCACACTATTCAAGATAAAAACCTTTTGTTCATAACACATAAGTTTGCTAAAGTAGCGCTTTGTTTACAAACAATCGACTGACTAATGATTAAGAATCCACAGCTCATGCTTAGCTCTGCTGATAAAGACATAATTCTCAATCCAAATTACCAAGAATACATTGGTCAAGGTACATATAATCGAGTGTTTTTGACATACCACGAATGGGACATTGGAGACTATAAAGGACAATGGGTGATTAAATACCCTCTTTCAAATTGTGCATTATTCATAACAGATAACAATCCCTGTGAGCCCAATCATTTTAACCATATTAAACAGTTAATCGATAAAAAAAATACGTACGATGCAATGATACGTTTTGAAGATAAATTATATTGGATCAGCACCGGAGCCACAGACGCGATAAACATTGATATGTCTCATCAAACATTAAAACTTTTTGATGATAACTTAACGCTTTCGAACTATTCAAAAGAAAAAATATATCGCTTAATGATGATTGAAGTCGACACCATTGCCCCTCTTATTCCAGAAGAATTTCATATCTATCTATATTGCGATGAAATTGCTGATTGCTCTCGGGGGGTGCGAAAATGGAACCGCATGAATTCAAATCTAAATGCAATTCAACTCAATGATTTTTGCTGGATAGCACCTTATGTAGGCAAGACTCCAGCCAATGATGAAGAGATTGAAATATTTTTACCCAAGTTTTATATCAAAACAGGGATAATTCCTATCGATGCCTGTGCCGCTAATAATATTTTAATCTTTAATGGCGAGGCAATATGCGTGGATCCTGATTTTGCTATTGAACGTGGCTCTCTCCTGAGTGAAAAATCCCTTCCTAAAGAAGATGAACATAATTGGATGGATTTTTGGGAAAAAAGCCGAGAAAGAGGAATGTCTAGGTCGGTATCGATGATTAAAACATTATTGTATTTAGCTGAAAAAATACCCTATGAATACACTAAAACAATCAATTTAACAGAACCATTAATCCATGTGTTACATTTTTTTCGTTATCAAAACTATCCTTTATCAGAAAACATGTTCTCTCTATTAAGCATAATCACAAAACATCTGGTTATTAATGCGAATACGTCCCATGAGAGTGAATATCTATTAAAAATAGCGAACGGGAACCTAACGACTCCTGTTATGTATTATATATACGACACGCGTGTAAACTTACAGACGATCATAGAACAAAATCCAGAGTATATAAGCGATAAAAACCTTAATGCCCAAAATATTGATGGCGATACAGCGTTAATGTTAGCAATTACAAAAGGAGATACTGATACCGTTAACTTATTGCTTAATTATACAAATATATCTCTTTTACCTAGAAATAAAATGGGGGATAACGCACTTGATCTTGCTTATGAAAATTATAAAAACTCGCAACATGAGCCCATTATACAATTAATACTATTAAAAATGTGCTGTTATTCACATGCTGTTCAAAAAACGTTATTAACAAATAAACTCAACAAAAAATTTGAAAACATATATCAATTTGCTCTATTAGAATGCCCTGATTTTTTTTCTCGCTTATGCAACGAAGGAGCAAGTAAAAATAATGAATCATCGAAAACCATTCTCTTTTTAGTCAAAATAAAAGACCTATTAGACAGCCTTTATTTCGATGAAAATTTACTGTACTTCAAATCCAAAATAAATCGTATTTTTGGCGGGGGGTGCGCAATTAAAGAATTGGTTAAAAATCTGGAAAATGCAAAAGAAAAACTATATTTTACTTATAATAAAGAGGCAAACGATGCTTTATTAACATTTAACGACGATTGTAATACTGCAATAGAAGCATGTAATGCCTATTTTACAAATCATCCAGACCCAACATGCTCTTATTCTTTTTTCGTACGCTTTTTAATTGCTGATGATTTCCAATCTCGCTATCTTGCTTTTAAACAGACGATGAAAAACGTTATACCACCTACAAAAGAAAACTCCTCTCCACGCCATCCGCTTTCCTGGCCTTAAGTCTGCTTTTGAGGACGTTTCCAACCCAACACGGTTTTCTGCCTGGATTCCGTTAACGTTAATTCATTTGCTGGTGCATCTTTACGTAACGTACTGCCTGCACCTATGGTTGCATTTTCACCCACTGTAACCGGTGCAATTAATTGGGTATCAGAGCCAATAAAGGCACCATCACAAATCACTGTTTGATGTTTGTTAACACCATCATAATTGCACGTAATGGTACCCGCCCCAATATTAACCTGTTTACCAATTGTCACATCACCTAAATAACTTAAATGACTGGCTTTACTCCCTTCATCCATGCGGGCATTTTTAGCTTCTACAAAGTTACCGATTTTGCATTGGTTAGCTAATTGCGTTCCTGGTCGAAGACGAGCAAAAGGCCCTACATCACAAGCATCGCCAATCGTGCAGCCATCCAATACACTATTGGCCATGATTTCACAATTCATACCAATACGTACATTATTCAGTATGCAATTTGGCCCAATACGACTGCCTTCACCAATAACAACGTGCCCTGAAAATACGTTGTTTACATCAATAAACACATCCTGGCCACACTGCAAATCCCCACGCACATCCACTCGTGCTGCATCAGCAAGGGTTACACCTGCAAGCATTAAATCAGTGGCTACACGCTCTTGCCAAATGCGCTCTAATTGTTGCAATTGCACTCGATTATTAACACCTTGTATCTCCATACAATCTGTTGCTTCAAGTGACATAATCGCGCGCCCAGCAGCTACAGCCATGGCAATAATTTCTGTTAAATAATATTCTCCCTGTGCATTATCATTATTTAATTCAGGCAACCATCGATTTAAATCCGCTGCATTTGCACAACAAATACCGCTATAAATTTCTTTTATATCTCGTTGTTCAGTGGTGGCATCTTTCTCTTCTACAATCGCATTAATGTCACCATGATGATTTCGTACAATACGACCCAAACCAAACGGATTATTCATCAAGGCAACCAATAAACCTAAAGCAGACCCTGACATGCTACAATGAATCAAGGCCTGTAATGTCTCGGCTTTAATTAAAGGCACATCGGCTGATAACACCAGGACTTGGCCCGATTTCGGAATATGGGTTAAGGCTTGCATTACAGCATGGCCTGTACCTAATTGTTCAGATTGCAGCACCCAATTAACAGGTAAATCAGGCAACGCCTGCTTTAATTGTTCACCCCCATGGCCAAAAATCACATGGATGCCGTCAGGATGCAATAAACGTGCTGTATCAACCACACGTTCTAACATCGGCTTTCCTCCTATAGTGTGTAACACTTTAGCAAGGGAGGACTGCATACGTTTGCCCTGACCGGCTGCGAGAATGACAATGTGTAGTGACATAGTGCTCTTCCATTTTAATAAGTTGAAAATACAACTCGATATAACTAAATATAAATTTATATAAAAAATTATTTGTTCTTTAACGGCATATAAACGTGTTCTTTTGTCTGATAGGTGTCATTTTGTTTATGTACATAAACAAGTTGATCTTTATTTGTATCCCAAAAACCTAACTGTCCTTTATTTTTAGATATCTTTCTAATTTCAATGGGATGATTAGATGAGTCTAATACTTTTGCTTCAATAGATGGATTTTTACTTTCCCAAATATTTTTTCTATTTGAATTAAATAACTTGTCACTATTTTTTTCAGGTTTAATTGAGCACGTTAATGTCTCAGGAAAAATAACATCATTAACAGAAGCAACGTCTCCAAACCCGTCATCACTCAACACACATAATTCACTTAGCCGATCCCAGTCATCATTTATTTCTTTTGAGCTCATGTTTAACTCCAATAACATCTATTAAAAAGAATAAGTATAACCAATATAATTAGAAATCATATTTTTAATCGCGAGTAAATTAGGTAAGTGATAAAATACTTGTAATTGTGAGTCGCTAAAGAGGTCTTTAAAATAGTAGCGCACTAATGATTTACTCTGCAATACTGCTTTGTGCTCGCTTTCTAAATCAGCAAGCCCCTCTAAATGCAATAAAAAACATGCGATACGCTCATGTAATTCAACAGGATGAATTACATCTGATGTTAATAACTGTTGATATAACCAGGGCTTACCACTACCTGCTCGCCCTATCATAAATCCATCACAACCTGTTTGTTGATAAGCATGATACAACGTCTCTTTATCTGCAATATCACCATTTGCTATCACAGGAATAGTTATAGCACGTTTAATGTTAGCAATGCGTTCTAAGTCGCATGCTATATCATAATCATCAATCCAACGTCGTCCATGTACAATGACAGCGTCAGCACCTGCCTGTTCAATCGCCTGAACCAAGTTTAGATCATATGTTTCATCAGTAATACGAAGTTTAACCGTTAAAGGGATAGTAATGGCTTTTTTCATCGCACAAATCATAGCAAGCAGGCGTTCAGAATCTTGTAATAATGCGCTGCCTGCGCCTTTTTTTCGAATTTTAGGCTTAGGGCATCCTGCATTTAAGTCAATAAGATCAGCCCCCAGCGCTTCTACATGCATGCTTGCTTGAGCAAGTGTCTCAGGATCATGTCCTGAAAGCTGATAGCACAAACGCGTTTCCTCTGGTGCTCGATATAAAAATCGTGAGTCAGGCTGATGTTTATGCAACACATCCTGAGCTGAGATCATTTCAGTAACGCAATAAGCCGGTGGTGTGTATCGATAAAATAATTGTCTAAATGGTGCGCAGCTATAGCCTGCTAATGGTGCTTGTATTAAACGATGATCAAGCGTTAAATCACCGATATTAAATGGCGAACTAAAAAAACGGTGCATACAATATCTGCCTCTTAACGAGGCTCACCCATCATTTGTGCAAGTCCTTGCTTAAATTGACCAAACGCTAAAATACGAGCAATTTGCTGATTAGCACTTAAATACAGTACGCCACTTTTTTCACTCACGCCCAAGGCTGGAAAAAGAATTAATTGATTTAATTGTGTTGATAATGCAAAACTATCCATACCTAGAGCATACAAACGATTATAGCTATTAAATTGCTCAGGCCAATTGCGACTACCCATCTGATGATTAAACACCCAAGGCATATCACAAAAAATAATACCATCCAAATCCCTGTCTTTCATTGAATTAGCACTGCCCGAATAAACACTTGATGTTGCATATACAGGAACATCCTGCACATAATAATATTTCAGCATAGGCATGATTTGTCGTGCCTTAGACGGATAAGCTAACAAAAAAATCATATCGAAATCTTGCCGACGTCCAACGGATGACTCAACTTTTGAGCCAAACAATTGCTTCATTTGTTTACCACGAGATTCACTGTCAGACACTTGTAAAAAATTACGTATACTGGCGTTCATGTCATCATGAGGGCCATAAGAAAGAGTATCCACAATAACGCCACCACTCGCACGCCATTGAGTAGAAAAAGCATTAACAACATCAGCACCCCACGCACCAACCGGGGCAATAATTAATGCTCGAGATAGCCCATGCTTTCGTGCATTAGCCGCAACTTGTCGAGCTTCATTGCCTGGCGATAAACCAAATTGCCAAGCATTAGATTGAGCACTATTATCTAAATCGTTGAGCAACAAGGTTGGCACAGGATGATTCATATTTGATACCTGAGTTACATCTTGTTTGCTTAATGGCCCAACCACATAATCAGCACCATCATTCAGAGCTTGTTGATAGAGGGTTGTGATATTTTTCAAATGTGTATCATACGACTGAACACTGACATAATCACGTGAAGGGCTCGCATCATATGCGGCCATAAATCCATCTTTAACAGCCCCACCAGGACCGGCTAATGGCCCTGTTAATGGCAGCAACAACGCAATATGTTTTGGAGCAGGATACAGTTTATTCAGTACGCTGTTTAACGGTGAAGGTAAAATATAATTTGCAGGATGATTAGGGTATGTTGCTTGCCAATCGTCTAATTTCGCTAACATTTTTTCAGGTGAATCAAATCGTTTGCGCGAAATAAGGGCCAGTTGCATCCAACCTTTTAATAAAGAACCTGTTGGCGCCTCTAAGGCTAGAGTATCTAACTCTTCGACGGGTAAGGTAGTTAACGACAACCAAAGTGCCCGCCGATTATTGGCTTTAGATGAAGCATCTGGCAATAAATGCTCTAATTTCATGCGTTCAATGACGGATTCAGCTGAATGACCAATCGATTGATAAGCAAAAGCCAACATTTCATGAAACTGAACTTGATAAAACACAGGTAAATTATTTACAGACTGTACACTTGCTAATTTTGTCAAAGCAAGTCGTGGTTGTTCACGAATTAAATCCACTTTTGCTTGTAATAAACTTTTTTGAGCTGCTAACTCTGGGGGCAAAGCATCTGTTTGTGCTAAAATAGCTTGTCCTTGTCGCCATTGTCCATCATAAATTAAACGACCAGCAGCTAATAGCAATAACGATTGCTTTTCAGTTCCTGTTTGATTTTTTGCCAAAGCAAGGTAAGCTGCAGCAGGCATGGTGTATGGACTAGCTAGTTTAGTGCTGGTTTGAATACGATTGTCTGCAGGTATTCGACCTACCTTCACAGTACAGTGTGAAAGTAACATCACACACAACAAAAGAACTATAGGCTGCAAAATTCGTGTGACTGACAACATAAAAACCATAATCCAATACGCAAGAAATCAAGAGGATAAACCAATATGGGCATTTCAGCAACAACCCCGGGCATTCTTTACATTGTAGCCACACCAATTGGCAACCGAGACGACATAACCCTGCGTGCTTTACATGTTTTACAAACCGTTGATACCATTTTGGCTGAAGACACTCGCCATTCCATGCAACTGTTAACGTTATTAGGAATAAAAAAACCTCTGGTTTCATTGCATGCACACAATGAAGCAGATAAAAGTGAACGCATCATAACAGCCCTTCAACAAGGCAAATCTTATGCCTTAATCAGCGATGCAGGCACCCCCCTTATCAGTGATCCAGGTTACCCCTTGGTTAAACTTGCACAAAATAATGGCATAACAGTAACACCCATTCCTGGTGCCTGCGCCCTGATAACAGCCTTATCTGCGGCAGGAGTACCTTGTGAAACGTTTTCCTTTTATGGTTTTCTTCCTGCGAAAAAAACAGCCCGATGTCAAAAACTAACGCTTTTAAAACAAATTGAACATACACTGGTATTTTATGAATCCACACATAGAATATTAGAATGCATCGATGACATTGCTGAAGTATTTGGTGAGCATTGTGAGATTGTTTTAGCAAAAGAATTAACTAAAACATTCGAGCGCTTTATTTCAGGCAATAGCCGTGTTGTGAAAACCTGGCTTAATGCGGAAGTAGGTCATAGCAAAGGAGAATTTGTATTAATTATTCCGCCTAGGCCACAACAAGCCCAGTTAAATCAAGCGGTTCAGCTGTTGACTGTCTTATTAAAAGAAATTCCATTAAAACAAGCGGTTAAAATTGCAGCTCAATTGACAAAAGAGCATAAAAATGAA
>CAZNVR010000085.1:0-7992 GCA_964576655.1 uncultured Legionella sp.
AAACCACTGAATATACAAATCTAATAATGATCTTACTCATCTTGTTCATTTAACCATTCGCAGTGGCCATTACGATCATATAAAACCACGCCTTTTGATGCTTCGATTCTTTTTTTAAGTGCTTTTGCAAAAACCAGGGATAACCTTGTTGCTTTACATCCCATCGCTGAATCAGTTACTGAAATAACCCACGGTTTTATTTGATCTTTTGAGCGTGGTATTTCGTTGTACAAACTAAATCCATAATATTTGTATTTCGGACTTCCACTCCAATTAACTGCAATAGAATAAAACTCATCTGAACTGAACTTTATAGCGCTAAATAAAAATCCCGGTAGTGTCTTTATTTCCCAACGGGTTTCTTCCCCAATCATAGTCTCGTGTCGGATGTTAAAGACTTTTTCGTCTGTATTTTGTGTTATTTTTTCTATAAGAGAAGTATAACCAGTATGATCATGCATTAAACTTTTTAAGTAAATATATAACGACTCAGCAGTTCCATTAATCTCACCGGCTCTAACTAAAGAAGAAAAAAACAGAAAAATAAAAATAGAAAATACACTTATAAATAATTCCATACCTACATCCTAATTAAATATAAAAAAGTTGATTCATTCAGTTAATCATCCCACGATTTTTTGTGTATTATTAAGATGAACCTATCTTTAATTTTTTCTGTTGGGCAAGCTCAATCTTCAAAGACTGATTTTCTTCAAATAATATTGTGTTTGAATTTTTAAGTGATCTATGTAATTCCCCCGCTTCATTCATTGATAAAAGATATGTCATTCTTTCACAGCCTAATCTATAAGTGTGGAATAAATAGCCAATAATCCCCATGAATAGAATCAATATTAATATAATCATATAACCTCTAATGTTAAGTGTTAATGAAGCTTGGCGAGTCCAACGAATACGATAATCAATACAAATATAATAAAAGTGCCCAAGGCAGCGTACGCTAAATTATTGCTGGAATTGCTTTGTTTAACGAACTCCCGAACCTCATCAATGGTTGTAGGAAATCCATCTGTTGAAAGTGTGTGTTGGATATGCCAAATTAGTTCCTCTTCATTCACATTCATGGAATATCTGGATTTTAATGCTCGTTCTATAACGGTTTTTTCTAATCCTGATAAACCGGCTGAAATGGAGCGTTCAGCTGTGACCACGTAAATAGCTTCTTCTGGCGTCATGATTTCTTCATATTTTTCTCTTTTTTGGATTTTAATTTCATATTCATTCCGTTGAATATATGAGTGAATTTCTTCAAGAGTTGTATTGAATTCAGGCTTATATTCTTTGCAATATTCAAGCACATCTTCAAGGCTGGTTGGAAATCCTGACATAACTAATGTGTTTTGAGTATGAAACACTAACTCGGTGTCACCTGTCATCAGGTTTTGATCAATGTTATATTTTATGACATCTTTTTCAAATTGAGATATGCAGTTGTTATTTGCAGCGCGCTCTTGTTTTACCATTTCAATTAGCTTTGCATTTTCTAGATTCATGATTTCTCCCGATAGATTTCAGTTAATAAATTTGGATAACACTAGTCCTTGGAAGGATTAGCCTTCTACCTATCCATATTTATTGTTTGATTATCTTTCCATGAAGATTAGTTATTGGAACCGGTAATGATTGTTCCATAAAATTACTATGGTTTTAGTTGCTTTGAAAGAATCACATATGCCCAACAAAGTCATTTTATGGGCAGTATACAGCATGAAATAGCATTTGTATAGGATTCCTAAGTATCCAAAAAGATCAAAAACTTAGATTCTCTAAGCTTGGTATTTAATTTTTCATGAGCTTTAGATGAATGGTTCCCCTTTATGTAAACGGCTTAAGGAAGCCCGTTTATCAGCCAAATTTTCTCAGAAGATACTGGGAATTGAGGCTGGTATGGATCAGTTTTCTGCTAGTGCTCGCATGAATCATTATGAGATGGGCAGGCACACCCCTGATTATTCAACGCTAAAGCGAATAGCGACTGTGCTTAATTTGCCAGTAGCATATTTTTATACAGACTCTGATGAATTAGCTGAACTGATCAAAATATTCTCACGACTGGAAACAACTGATATGATGGCCATTTTAAACATGGCGCGAACTTTTTATGATGAGCCCAAGTAACACAAACATCCCCGTGTTAATCGATTTGACACATGACATTCAAGTTTTCTACGATCCACCAAACACACTCCCAATATATAGGTATTTTTCTAGCCCCATAGCTCGTGATAACTTTTTGCAAGGCAATATTTGGATTCCAGGAATGAACCGTAATCGATTTTCTAGAAATACTCCGCAAGAATATAATTACACAGTGCACAAGAGAATACAGTCATACGCATTATCGTTGTCTACATTACAACCTAAAACTCCTAACCTTCGCTCGATTATGAACTTTCAAAGTGATGATCAAATCTGTGGGGTAAAAATCCATGACGCTGATGCATTTATTACGGCAATCAAAATTGACTTAAGTAATCCAGCATTGTGCCATCAAGTATCTTGGCTCAATCCAATAAAGCTTTTGCAAGAGGCTCATGAGCAAGGGTACGACCGTTTAGTAACCTCCGTACGCAGCATCACTTATAATCCAACACAAGTTCAGCATTCCTTAACGCTTCCAATACATTCTATATCATGCAAACACATAGATTATTACGATGAAATGGACCCTGTGCCAACGTTAAGTATGCTCGCAGTTCATCGCGCAGCAAATTTGCCGAGTCATTATGCGGCTCAAGAAGAATATCGGATTGCTCTAAACTCAGGTAGTTTTCTTGAGCTAGACGGGCACAACCCTGAACCTCGGCTACATCATTTGGTTGAGTATATTAAAATTGCCTGTCCTACTACTGCTCAATACTGCCAACCGATATCAGTGCCTGTAATATAGGAATCCACTTAAATTAATGCCGTAATTAAACACTATACCTGATGGCACAACGTAACTAGAGCAGGATTTTTAATAATAATTAATCTTTAATTCAGGAAATTTATCAGCTAAATCCTGTCCAACCATTATAGAACTCAAAAAGTCTCTAGACAGTTGAATTTGTTTCCTAAAGGTCACATCATCTGTTTCGTTTAGACCTGTCTCTGTATAGATTAAAGCTAGTCTGAATTCCTTCACAAACTCATATGTATGTTTGCCAAAAATAAAATAACTTCTACGCAATAAGTCCCCACTTACTTTACCAATCATTTCTTTTGTGGATTTTGCTTCCCGAGACCAATCACCCAATACGTCATTTATCACGAGAAATATTTCATATCGTTTCTGGAAGAGATCTTTATGATAACTTGCTTGGTCTAATTTAAATTTAAGTGCCACAAATATAGATCCGAAGAGGCTTACCGCTCCAGCAATTTTTGCTGGCACAGGATCATAAAAGGCTACAAGAGTTATTATAAAAAAAGCCAATGTAGTAACCTTTACAAGGTGAGCCATGATTGGCGTGGTAATATATCGCTCTGTTGGCTGCACGCAGTAGTGATTAAGATAAGCTATGAATTTACCGCATTGATTACATCGACTCTCCATACCGCCAATGCTCTTCACTATTTTGCTGCCATTGCAGAAAGGACATTTTAGCAGCTCACAAACCAAAGCAAGCCTTTTTCTGATAAACATATCTTCAGGTCCAGCATTAGTGTTCATAAAACAAATCTCCAACCAAGCTTTTTAAGTTCGGAACTATACAATATTTAACAATTCAATAGCCACCTGCATTTCTAACAATAAATTATTAGTCACCCAAGTAGGCACCAAACATTAAAATATTCAGTTTTTATTAAGGATTTTGTTTTTAACTGATTGATTCTATTGGCGTCCCAGGGCGGATTCGAACCGCCGACCTGCCCCTTAGGAGGGGGCTGCGCTATCCAGCTGTGCCACCAGGACGTGGGATAATAATAACAAAAAGTCGCGTTTAATTATAGCGTTAATCTATTATTAGAGCAGTTACATATTTATATAATTAGGACCTCCGCCTCCTTCTGGTGCAGTCCAAGTAATATTTTGTTTTGGATCTTTAATGTCGCAGGTTTTACAATGAATACAATTTTGCGCATTAATTTGTAATTTAGGCCCTAATTGGCCTTGGATAATTTCATACACACCAGCAGGGCAGTATCTAGTTTCAGGAGATGCATATAATTGATAATTTACGCTAATTGCAAGGGATTCATCACGTAACTTCAGATGCGCAGGTTGATTTTCTTCATGATAAGTATTTGATAAATAAACCGATGAGGGAAGGTCAAAGGTTAATATCCCATCAGGTTTAGGATAATCGATTTTTTTACATTCAGATGCGCGTTTCAATGTTTGATAATCAGCATGGTGCTTAAGGGTCCAGGGTGATTTTCCTTGAGTAATGTAGGTTTCAAAAGCTGCGTTAATTAGGCCTGCAAATAAACCGTAACGAAAACCAGGTCGAATGTTACGTACGTTATATAACTCTTTTGCCATCCATGATTGTTTGATTTTTTCAGAATAGTTAGTTAACTCAATTGGTTTGGATGTAAAATGTTCAATTGCGTCAAAGCATGTTTGAGCAGCAATGATGCCGGATTCCATTGCGGTATGGATGCCTTTGATTTTAGGAACGTTTAGAAAACCTGCTCCATCACCAATTAATAGTCCACCAGGAAAGGTTAACTTGGGTAATGATTGCCAGCCACCTTCATTAAGCGCACGTGCTCCATAGGCAATACGCTCACCACCTTTCAATAGTTTGCTTACAAAAGGGTGAGTTTTAAATCGTTGCATTTCTGCAAACGGATTAAGCCATGTATTTTTATAATCAAGGCCTACCACAAAACCAATAGCGACTCGATTTGCTGATAAATGGTAAATAAACGAGCCTCCATAAGTCGCTTGATCCATAGGCCAACCAACTGTATGAATCACGTGTCCTTCCTGATGTTGTTCAGGTGGAATTTCCCAAATTTCTTTTATACCTAAGCCATACGTTTGTGGTTGTATATTTTTACGTAATTGAAAACGATTCATAATTTGTTGGCTTAGTTGGCCACGACAGCCCTCGGCAAATAAGGTCTGTTTTGCATATAAATGCATGCCAGGTTGATAATTTGCGATATGTATACCGTCTTTATTTATACCAACTTCACCAGTAGAGACACCAATAACATCGCCTTCTTTGTTATATAAAATATTTGTTGCAGCAAAACCGGGATAAATTTCACAACCCAAGGTTTCTGCTTCTGTTGCCAGAAACTGGCATAATTCACCCAAGCTAATGATATAGTTGCCTTCGTTGTGCATGGGTTTAGGGGTAGGAAGTTGATAGGCTTTATGTTTATTTAAATAATAAAAAGCATCATGAGTCACTTTTGTATCAAGAGGGGCTTTTTGCCAGGTATTCGGTAATAATGCTTGTAAGCTACGTGGTTCAAGTACTGCTCCTGATAATATATGAGCACCTACTTGAGCCCCTTTTTCCAGAATGCAAACGGATAGTTGAATATTATTTTCTAAAGCGAGTTGTTTGATTTTAATTGCAGCTGAAAGTCCGGCAGGGCCTGCGCCTATAATTACCACATCATAGTCCATTGTTTCGTACTCCACGGCAACTCCCTTTAGCTTTTATCAATAACTATATAATATAGCAGCTATTTGTGTTTCATCCCAAGAAAACTGCATAATAATGAATATGTTTCATTAATTTTTTCAACAGATTGGGGCGCTACAAAAATAGTATCGTCACCCGCAATGGTTCCAAGAACCTGACAACGCGTATCATCTATAATTCTAGCAATCAGTGATGCTGAGCCCGGGCTTGTTTTAATAATAATTAACGATTCATTATTGATCACATCAATAATTAATTCAGCCAAATTGGTACTTATTGAAGGAGGTGCCATGTCATGTGGTAACCTATAAACCATCTCTCCTTTATCATTTTTTGATTTTATCGCATTAATATTTCTAAGTAATCGAGAAACTTTTGATTGATTCACTTGATGCCCGCGATCTTGCAGTGCAGTACAAATGGTTTCCTGTGTTGTGGTTATCCCTTGTAATAAAATAATTTTTAAATCATTTAACAGCGTTGAGGATGCATCAATTGCATGATTTTCAATCATCATTTTTATTACCAAATAAATTAACTTGATTAATTATGCACTATTTATGCATAAAAGTGAATATTTATGTTGACTTGTTGATGGCTCTAGATTAAAATGAATCAAAATAGAGCAGTGGGGTGAATTGACGCTCTATAAAAATAATCATTAACCATAGGCTTACATCATGGCGAGCATCTTCAAACACCTGTCTTTTTCAACCTTGAATGAAACTCAAAAAGGACTGGTTCGCGCATATGTTAAAAACCCTATGTTATCAACGTTAGATACTTACGATGTATTTAAACATCAATATGAGTTAGAAATAACACTCTCATTTTGGGATAATCAAATTAATACTCTTGCGCAATTTATTTTTGATATTGATTGCGCTGATATTATGAGTGCTAAACAAACTATCTTATTACAAGATGAATTATCCTTTGTCTTATATCTTTTTAGCGCTCGTTATCAATTGTCATTGAAAGAAGGGCTTGGACATAACCTGAGTGACGAAGGTGAGCAAATTAAAAAATGCATCGCTATTATTAATGCGTTAAATAAACATAAAAATGCCATAACCAATCTTGAATTACCCACTGTATCTGATGATGGCATAAAAAATGGTCTTGATTGGATGGGGTATTGGAATGAGCGTCGTCTTTATTGGGTTTGGGCAGGAAGAGGCGGTCTTTTAGGGTGTTTGATTGATTTATTACCCGAAGGTTATTTTAATAAATCTCAAGCATTAAAGGCTTTAGATGTTCCTGTTCCAATTACAGGTGGTGCAAGTTGGGCGTTGTATTATTTTCGTTGTGGAATCAGACTGTCTTTATTACTTAGGCACTCAATTAATGGCTTTTGGATGAGTCAAGAAGAAAAAGATATTCCATGGCAAGAACGATTCGCCATGCAATTGTATAAAATGAAATTCAATCTGATTAATGATTTTTTCTGGGCTTGTGGAAATTTGGTGTGTTTTTTTTGGGCCTGTGGTGCTGCGGATTACTATGGTGGTGCTCTGACGACATTACTATTACTTATGGACGTTGGTGTCACCGTTTGGGCATACTCAGATGAGCATACTCAGTACCTTTCTGATATAACACGTTATAAAAAAAGCATTAATATGTTAATGGAAGATGCTGTAAATAATCATCTGCAAATTCAGGCATTGAATAAAGCTGAGTATAAGTGCCGCGTTGAATGGAATTATAAACTATATGCTTTATATGCTGACATTCTGTATGCAACAGGCTTAATGCTAGCCTTTGCACTGCTGTATGGTTTTTTTCTTCCAACCATAGCTCCTACTGCACTTATATTAGGTGTAACAGGAACGGTGTTGTGTTTTAGTCTTAACGCTGTTTTTGCAGCAATTAGACAAAGCCTTGAAATATGTAAAGCGATTGAATTATCTAATCATCTGGCTCAAGATTATTTAAATCCTAATAATAGCGCATTTGATTTAAACTTGATTGCCCATGAATGGCATTATCAACAGCAAGTTATTCAATATCAAAAAGCGATATTAATTAGATCGGTTTTAGTTGATCTACTTGTGCCACCGCTTGTATTTTTAGCGTTGGTATTTACTCCTTTAAGTATAGGAGTTCCTATTGTTTTAGCAGGTTTTTTATTGGCTGTAGCGGCTCATTATTTTATAGAAAACAATTATCAACCAGATAGAGCGCCTAAGGCTGCTATAAATCAAGACGGTGAGTTAATTGCACCGATTATAACGCAAGGATTTTTTGCAAAAGGCACGGCTTTATTGGAAGAAAAATCAATTCCTACGATTGAGGTCACATCAACGATATAAACAAGGTATAGTATGTTTGAAGAAAATACTAAACATCATGAGTGGATTGTAGAGCATGATCGAAT
>CAZNVR010000086.1:0-4544 GCA_964576655.1 uncultured Legionella sp.
AATGCGCCACAGCAAATCAGCCCATGGGATGGCGTGCGTAATTATCAAGCGCGTAATTTTATGCGTAATGAGATGAAAATAGGTGATAAGGTTTTCTTTTATCACTCCAATTGCTCGCCTCCTGGTATTGTTGGTATTGCGGAAGTGGCCATTGAAGCCTACCCTGATTACACCGCGTTTGATCCCAATAGTGATCATCCTGATGCGAACAGTACTCCTGAGAACCCACGTTGGTTTATGGTTGATATGCGTTTTGTAGAAAAATTTTCACATATCATCTCGTTAGAACAGCTTAAGTCTTATCCGCAACTGGAACATATGGCGCTTGTACGTAAAGGAAATCGATTATCCGTGTTGCCAGTAGATGCCAACGCGTGGTCGTTTATTCTTTCATTACGTTAATGCATCTGCATCGGTTTCACCGGTGCGAACCCGGACCACATGATCTAATGCATACACAAAAATTTTACCATCACCAATTTTGCCTGTGTATGCCGCTTTACAAATGGCATCAATAGCGCACTCAACCATGTTATCAGGCAGTGCCAATTCTATTTTTAGTTTTGGCAAAAAATCAACAACATACTCCGCGCCGCGATACAATTCTGTATGACCTTTTTGCCGTCCAAATCCACGGACCTCGGAAATGGTAATTCCTGGCGCACCAATTTCCATTAATGCTTCATGAACATCATCCAGCTTAAATGGCTTGATGATGGCAGTAATCATTTTCATTTTCTTCCTTTTTTATATTTTGTTACACTCTAGCATTAAACGTTTAAGGAATACCCATGTTCAACCCCAAACAGCTTGAAGATTTAGCTAAAAATCTGTTTTCAGCCCTTCCTGTCAGTCTACAAAATCTGGAAGCAGACATACAACAACAGTTTAAAGAAATTTTAAATGCAGCCTTCAGCCGCATGGATTTAGTCACACGTGATGAATTTGACGTGCAAGTCAAAGTATTGGCACGCACACGTGAAAAAATTGATCTATTACAAACCCAAATTGATGCGTTACTTCAGGAAAAAAGTAACCCATTAAACTAATTACTATACGGGCGTATAGTAAACAATCCAACCTCCACAACGAGTCCTATGATGAATCTTGCGATTAGCAAAACGCGCAGTGCCATTGGCATTCATGCGCAATCTGTTTCTGTTGAAGTCCATCTGTCAAATGGTTTGCCCTCTTTTGCAATTGTAGGTTTAGCAGAAACGGCTGTAAAAGAAAGCAAAGACCGCGTACGTAGTGCCATCATTAATAGTCAGTTTGAATTTCCCTGCCGCCGCATCACTGTGAATTTAGCACCGGCGGATGTGCCCAAAGTAGGCAGCGGCTTTGACTTACCGATTGCGATTGGTATTTTAGCAGCCTCAGGTCAAATACCTGTTCAAAAATTATCCTCTCATGAATTTATTAGTGAACTAGCACTGGATGGTTCATTACGAGGCGTCTCTGCTATTATTCCTGTTGTACTTGCCACTCATCGCGAACAACAACAATTAATTATTGCCAGTGCAAATGCTAATGAGGCCTCTATTGCAGGCCATGAAGGCATTTACGCGGCTGATAATTTACGCGAAGTTTGTAGTTATTTATGCCTGGATACGCCACTACAAACACTTCCTCCGCGTCCCATTATAGGTCGGGTTGATCATGCCTTGGATTGGTCTGATGTGAAAGGTCAGCATCACGCCAAATACGCGATGCAAATTGCAGCGTGTGGCGGACACAGTATTTTATTAAGTGGGCCACCTGGCAGTGGCAAAACCATGCTAGCAAAACGGTTTAGCACGCTATTGCCTGAATTAACCGAGATGCAAGCATTAGAGTGTGCTGCAATTAATTCGATTCGTGGTCGTGTACCTAATTTTGAACATTGGCGTCAACCTCCTTTTCGCGCACCTCATCATACCGCATCAAACGTAGCACTAGTTGGCGGAGGAAACCCGCCAAAGCCTGGAGAAATATCTCTTGCGCATCATGGCATTTTATTTCTTGATGAATTACCTGAGTTTCATCGTAGTGTAATAGAAACATTACGTGAACCCCTGGAATCAGGATCTATTTCTATTTCACGTGCCGCAATTCAAACTGAATTTCCTGCTCAATTTCAATTATTGGCAGCCATGAATCCTTGTCCATGTGGTCAATGGGGTAATCCTAAAGCCAATTGCTTGTGTTCACCTGATAGAATCAGCCGTTATCTCGCTAAATTATCAGCTCCTCTCTTGGATAGAATAGATATGCAAATTACCGTACACGCCTTAACCGAAGAGGAGTTAGTGAAACCGAATCAATCACCTACGGGTGAAAGCTTACGAATCAGGCATATTGTTGAGGACACAAGAGTGCGTCAGTTCGAACGACAAGGATGCTTAAATGCACATTTAACAGCCAAAGAGTGTGAACGGGTGTGTATGTTAGGTACCCAAGAGCAAGATTTTTTAGGCCAAACGTTACAAAAACTTAAATTATCCGCGCGTGCATTTCATCGACTGCTCAAAGTAGCTCGAACCATTGCAGATATGCAAGACAAAGACGCGATTGCTTTATCTGATTTACAGCAAGCCTTGTCGTTTAAGCAAACATTGCAAACGCCAAAATAATAGAGCCGTTGACTTGCATGTTACCGCACTGAACATGCAAGTGCTTCTAAAATAGCCATTCTCATGTATACACCATTTTTTACTTGTTGAAGGATAAATGATTGTGAACCATCCGCAACATCACTATCTATTTCAACACCACGATTAATTGGTCCTGGATGCATGACCATCGCATGAGGCTTAGCAAGAGCCAAGCGTTCGCGCGTTAAGGCATAATCTTGACGATATGTTGCTAAATCAAGCTGTTCTGAGGCCTTTAAACGCTCTTGTTGTACACGTAAACAAATCACTACATCAGCCTGTTTTAAACCGTCTTCAAACGAGCTAGTCAGGTATCCATAATGTACAACCTTAGGCTGCCACATGACTGGAGAGACTAAAGCCAGCTCCTTCACACCGAATGTTGCCGCCATGCATTGCAACGAATTAGCCACTCGGGAATGCCTAAGATCACCCACAATCACTATTTTTAATGATTTAATATCAGGGGCATGTTCAATCAGAGTCATGAAATCTAATAATGCCTGGCTAGGATGGGCATGCTCACCATCACCGGCATTAATGATGTGCATACCTTTCCCACACCTATCTGCTAAATCGTGCGGCATGCGCGTTTGTGTGTGACGAACTACAAATAATGATATCCCCATGGCGTGAAGGGTATTTAATGTATCGTTGATTGTTTCACCTTTACTTTCAGATGAACGCTCTAAATCCAGATTAATGACCGGCATACCGAGTGCTTTCGCTGCTAATTCAAAGCTAACTCGTGTACGGGTGCTGTTTTCATAAAATAAATTGGCAAGAGCTATATGAGGATACTGAGGATGCTCAGGATTCTGTTTAAAATGCCGTGCACGCTCAATTAAACGAGTGAGGTCTTGATAAGATAATTGACTGATATCCAATAGATGATTCATTAACTCCCTCTCAACCATTGTTCAAGAATAACGCATGCGGCAATGCTATCTACCTCTGTTTGTTTAATCTTTTTATAACCGCCTTTTTCAAACAAATAAGCACGTGCCTCCATGGTTGACAAGCGTTCATCCACTAAATGCACAGGCAATAAAAACCGTTTACGAAGTTGTCGAGCAAAGCCTTTGGAGGCGGCTGTGGTGTATTGTTCTGTTCCATCAATGCATGTTGGCAAACCAACAATCATCTCAACGGGCCGCCATTGAGTAATCAGTGTTTGAATCTGATCCCAATTCGGTACACCCAATGTTGCATTTAAGGTTGTTAAAGGCGAGGCACTACACGTTAATTGTTGCCCTACCGCAACACCAATGCGTTTATAACCAAAATCAAAGCCAAGATAAATCCCATCAGGCATGTCCTGCCCCTAATACTAACTCATTCATATGCACCCCAATACTCATGCCAGCGGCTTCCCAGCGATCAACAAAAGGCACATCATACAACAACTCGGCTTTAAACGGGACAACCAACCAGGAGCCTTGATGAATGATTTCATCCTCTAACTGCTCGTCAGTCCACACCACATGCCCTAATGCAACCAAAGCATCCTTAGGCCCTGTATTAGAAGCAATCGCTCTGATGATATCGTTAGATGTTGTAATCACCACATGATTAGGCAGCAATTCAAGACTTGAATTCCAATGACCAAACGGTCGATGAATAACAAAACCTCGATCAGGTTGGCTGGGTCCTCCAAATAGTAATGGCAATTGATTTTTTTCAGCTGAGTTTGGAACAATATTTAATTGCTCAAAAACAAGACCTAAAGAATGCTTCATAGGTCGATTTATAATTAAACCAACTGTGCCGTGGGTTTGATGTTCACAAACATAAATAACTGACTGCGCAAAATCAGGATTTTGCATTGATGGTGTTGCTATCAAAATGTGATTTGCCAAGGGCATGAGTGCTCGCATCTAACCCCCCTCCAAAACGATTCATTTGTTCATT
>CAZNVR010000086.1:4554-7905 GCA_964576655.1 uncultured Legionella sp.
ATGCCTATGGAATTCACCGGCAAGTGGTTATATGATGTATAAATCACTTTCAGGGAGATGTGTGATGTTATCAGCAGAAGCCAGAAGAGCTTTTTTGACTCGTTCTATTTATTTCGATCAGTTTATGTTCCTTGTATTTTGTCTATTGTTGGTTTTTGCCATTTTAGCAATTTATTTTTGGGACAGAAATCAAAAAAAACATGCCATTTTAAGAACCTATCCCATTGTGGGGCATTTTAGGTATTTTTTTGAATATATTGGTGAGTTTTTTCGTCAATATCTATTCTCTAACGATAGAGAAGAATTGCCGTTTAATCGAGCTGAACGCAACTGGGTGTATCGCGCCGCTAAAAATGTAGATACCACCATTGGTTTTGGCTCAACCAGACCCTTGCGTGAACCAGGGACTGTTTATTTTGTCAGTGCACCTTTTCCCCCCTTGGGTCGTGATGAAACCAAAATAAGGCCGATTACTATTGGCCCTTATTGTCAGAAACCTTATACCTCAATCCATGTGTTTCATATTTCAGCGATGAGCTATGGTTCTATCTCTAAACCTGCCATTCAAGCCTTAGGGCGTGGTGCAAAAATGGCCGGTTGCTGGCTTAATACCGGTGAAGGCGGTGTAGCGCCTTATCATCTAGAATCAGGGTGCGACGTTATTGCTCAAATTGGAACAGCAAAATATGGCTTTCGAGATGCGCAGGGGAATTTATCAGATGAACGCTTAAAAACCTTAGCCGCACACGATTGCATTAAAATGTTTGAAATCAAACTGAGTCAGGGTGCTAAGCCTGGCAAAGGCGGCATTCTTCCTGGGATAAAAGTTTCTCAAGAAGTGGCTGAAATTAGAGGTATACCTGAACATATGGATTCGATTAGTCCCAATCGACATATTGATATTAGCAATGTTGAAGAATTGCTCGATATGATAGAGCATATTCGACAAGTAACGGGTAAGCCTACAGGTTGCAAATTTGTATTAGGAAGTTATGAATGGTTGCATGATTTATGCCGTGCTATTCATGCAAGAGGCGTTGAGTTTGCACCCGATTTTATAACGCTAGACAGTGCTGATGGAGGTACAGGGGCATCGCCTCAAGGTCTCATGGATTACATGGGTATACCTATTTCCGAATCATTGCCTAAAATGATTGATGTGTTAGTGAGTTATAATTTACGTGACCGCATTAAAGTTATTGCTAGTGGCAAATGCATTACTCCTGCTGAGGTCACTTGGGCATTGTGTTGTGGCGCTGATTTTATCAATTCTGCCCGGGGTTTCATGCTCGCACTGGGGTGTATTCAATCCATGAAATGCCATGAAAACACTTGCCCCACAGGCATAACATCCAATGACCCACGCTTTCAACGAGGCTTAGTGGTTACAGATAAAGCACAACGCGTCTATCATTATGCAAACAACATGATACATGAAGTCGCTATTCTTGCTCAATCCTGCGGTGTGGAAGATCCTCGTGATCTAAAAAGAAAACATGCTCGAATTGTCAAAGCAGATGGCTTTTCCGTATCGCTAGCAGAAATTTTTCCAGACCAACAGCCTTTGCCAAAGTATGAGACAAAAACATGAACAAACGGTTGGTATGGAACTTTGAAATCTGTGACAAAGATGTATTGTGCATGCCCAACGCTAATCTTGAAGAAAATCAAACTGAGCGTTGGGAAGCGCGGTTTTTCTGGCCTGGGCATCAAATTATTGTATTAAATGGGTTATCAGACGCGTTTCTTGATGTATCACGTTATCAAATTAAACACCGTCAGGATATCTATTGTTTACTCGATGATGCAGATTACAATCTTAAAATTCGTCGTAATCAACCGATGTATAAACCGATGCTCATACAGGACACACACGCCACAGCATTTGGTAAAAAAATTAATCTTGAAGAGGAAGAAAAAAATAGCGCTCTATTACCCAACACCACACACCTTACAGCAGCCATGTTATTAAAACGGATTCAACAAGAAGGTTTGCGTATTCCAGTAGAAAAAGAAGCCCTTATTTATCGATTTAGCACATCCCCTGTAGTCAAACTTGAATTAGCAAAGTTACACGTTTTAAATACCACCTGGTTTAGCGTCAACATTGAATCGCGCTCAAAAATATTCGTTGACACCATCAAACAGCACCTGTTTGGCAATAAACCCTGCTCTGATTATGTGCATTTTCTAAAAGGATTACAGACCTCCACATGAACACTTTACTCAATATTATAATTAGTTTCGGTAAAATTGGCTTTATTGCACTAGGTGGCGGTAACGCCATGATTAAATTATTAGAGTATGAAGCAGTGACGTATCGTCAGTGGATGGGGCGTGAAGAATTTATTCATATGGTGAGTAGCAGCTTTTTATTCCCCGGGTTAACCGGTGTGAAACTAGCGGCATTAATAGGTTATAAGGCTGCGGGTTTTTCAGGATTAGTGCTAGCGATCATTTGCTTGAATTGTCCTGGGCTCATTTTAGCATTATTGGGCTATGGTTGGTTAAGTAGCAATGATGGACCGCAGATACGTAAAATAATGATTTCGGTTCAATATGGCTCCATCGCATTGCTTGCCGCAGCAACCTTCTCAATTTTACAAGGCGTCATTGAAATGTACTTTTCCATTTCATTAGCGATTGCCTGTGTACTATTTTTTTTAGCATTGGCTTTTTTACAATTATCCCCATTTTGGGGGTTTTTAGCATTTATTGGAGTAGGTTTTATACTCGTGCGCTAAATGGAGGAACTAAAATTGACTATTTCTCTAGACAATCCATCGTATTATATTAACCGCGATTTTACGGTAATAGCATTTAATCAACGTATATTAGAGCTGGCAAATGATGAACGCATCCCTGTGTTGGAACGCATGCGATTTTTGTGCATTTGTTGTAGTAATTTAGATGAATTTTTTGAAGTTCGTGTAGCGGCACTTAAAAAAACGTTAGCCTTAAGATTGGATAAACTAAGTATTGATGGTTTGCACGCTGATGAAATGTTAACGCAAATAAGTAAAAGCACCCATGTGTTAATGGATAAAATTTATACCACATTTAACGAACAACTGTTACCTGCAATGCAAAAGGAAAACATCCATTTTTACGAAATTGAAGCATGGACGCCAGATATTCATTTGTGGGCAAAACATTATTTTAAAAATGAAATTTTACCCATTGTCAGTCCTATTGCATTAGATATAGCTCACCCCTTTCCACGCTTATTTAATAAAAGTTTAAATTTTATTATGGCACTAAGCGGCAAAGACGCGTTTGACAGGAATATTAATTATGGCGTAGTGCATGCTCCACGCTCACTGCCCAGACTCATTCGCCTGCCATCAGAGT
>CAZNVR010000087.1:0-7894 GCA_964576655.1 uncultured Legionella sp.
AGTTAATGGATGGACATTTAAATATAGAGAGTCTTATTACGTTAACAAATAATCCCAATGACTTTGATCACATGAAAATAAGTAGTTCCCTGGAAGGGGTTAGTATTGATTTACCCTCACCTTTAGGCAAATTAGCTAAAGAAAAGATACCGTTAATCATTGATGTTGCGTTTGCCGATGATAAACATACAACGCTGGATGTGGCTTATAAAGATTTGCACATTCAAGCGCGTGAATTGGCATTGGATGATTGGTCATTTAAAATAGAAGAAAAAGACTTGGTTGCTAATTTACAATATCAAGCTGCCATTAATACCATTACCGGGCATATTGATCACTTATATTTACCCAGTAAATTATTAAATAATCATACAAATGCCACATCCACATTTAAACCAGCGGATATTCCTAATTTAAATTTAACCTTCAATGTTGTTAAATTAGGTAGTGTGGATTTAGGACAAGTGGCTTTAAAAAGTCATAGTAAGCCTGAACAATGGACCTTAGATTATTGCAAAATTAAATCACCGGATTATCAAATGATGATTCAAGGTGATTGGACGCAGCAACAAGATAAAAATAATACGCACTTGGAATCAGAGTTACAATTGTTTGATTTAGGTAAAGCGCTTGCTCGGTGGGATATTTTTCCTGCTGTAAAAGCACATCGGGGTAATGTTAAATTTAGTGGTGGCTGGCCTGGAGCTATTCATGATTTCTCAATTAATAAAGTTGCTGGCAATTTAAACATTACTTTAAAAAGTGGCAGAATAACCAATTTGGATAAATCTACGGAAGAAAAACTAGGCTTAGGCAAGCTATTGAGTGTATTGAGTCTTCAAACTATACCACGGCGTTTGAGCCTTGATTTTAGTGATCTATCTAAAAATGGATACAGTTTTGATGAGTTTAAGGGCAATTTTGTTATTAAAAATGGAGTAATGAATACTCAAGACAGTTATATTGATGGTCCTGTAGCGTATGCCAGTATGAAAGGAGATTTGGATCTGGCTAAACATTTATATGATGTGGATTTACGTGTTTCCCCCTATATTATGGCAAGTTTACCTATTGTTGTTACAATTGCAGGAGGGCCAATTGCAGGGCCTATAGCAGGTATCGCGACCTGGGTTGCTAGTAAGTTAATCAATAAAGGCATGCAACAGATTAGTGCTTATACCTATAAAATATCAGGGCCTTGGCAAGATCCCATTGTGCAGCAAGTAAAAATTTATCGAAAAAAGAAAAGTTAACATGTAATTTTAAACCCATTCAAATTAAACGGAGTTAAAGAATGAAAAAAATCGCCTTATTATCTATATTATTCATCGCAAACATAAACCTTGTTCATGCAGATGATGTAGACACGCAAAAGCAGTTAAAACAGTTTAATACACAACTTCAAGTTCAGTTGCAACAAATTCAAGACAATCAACAAAAGCAATTAAAAGCGTTGGAAACAGGATTAAGCGCGCAAGTCAATGACAACATGAAAAAAATGCAAGATCAGATTACTGCAATACAAGTAACTATTAATGGACTAATTAAACAAATTAATGAGAGTAATAAGAAGAAGTAACATAGATGAGGGGGGGGGGATTTCAGCCATTCTATATAGAATGGCTGAAAAAAACAGCCAAAGTATTAAACTACTTCAACTTCTTCAGCTTGAGGACCTTTTTGTCCTTGACCTGGTTTGAACATAACAGCAGCACCTTCAGCTAGCGTTTTGAATCCGCTACCTTGAATTGCACTGAAGTGAACAAAGTAATCTTTACCATTGCTTTCAATAAAACCAAAACCTTTGCTTTCATTAAACCATTTAACTGTACCACGTACTTTTTCTGACATTTTCTATATTACCTTAATTAGCTGGACTTGCATCATAACACAAGCCAATGCTTTTGCCAAATAGGTTATGTTTTATTTTCAGAGTAAACGCACCTAAACGAATATAAACGATTTAAATTGTTCATATTCGAGGCCTTTACACAGCACCTAGGCCTAAGAGGCCATTTTACTATTCAAAATTTAGATGTGTATACCCTGTATTTTATTTCAGGCAAAGTCGGATGGGTGACTTTATTTCCAAGTAGGTTTTTTTTGTGATATAATGATTTAATTATGTCCATTAAGGCAAGGGGTTTCTATGATATCTAACCAAGAGTTGTTCGATTCTATTTCTTCGCAATCATCTTTTAATACATTTTTTTTCGAGGCTATGAAGCAATTTTTTATTGGAGATCCCGATAAAATAAATGACTTTTTTAATGAAACAGAAAACCCATTATTTGCTCTTGTTCGTTTAAATAGGAAAAGTGAAATCAGTGAACTATTAAACATTGGGGCAGATATTAATAGCCGTTCGCCAAAAACAAATATGAGTGCAGTGCAATATGCGGTCACTACAAGAATTGATTGATGCAGGGGCTGATTTAAACTTGCAATGCAATGCGCAGAATTTTTCATATGATGTTGGCCGCCATCAAGTAGTAACCAGCGCTCCATTATACACAGCGCTGCATATGGCGGCTGAATTTAATCGGCCTGAGGCTTGCCGTCTGCTGATAAATGCGGGTGCTGGACTGTTTGTTAAAAATGAGAAAGGGCAAACTGCCTTTGATATCGCTCGGGAGCAAGAAAACAATTGTATTGTTGTTTTCGAGCAACGAGATGCATTATATCGAGCATTGAGAGAAGATCCTCAAAATGATGAAGTGTTATCGAAAGATTTAATCGAGCGAATCGGTTGTTATGCGATGGAAGAGGAGGATGGGAAATCTTTTATCGATGGTTGCCTTATCTATTTAAAAGAAAATGAGCCATCGTCGGCCAGGTTGACTGCCCTCATTGAATTTCAAAAACAAGCCATTTTAGACGAGTTGGAGTTTTTAGATCAATCCGAGAATGCATGCGCACTCATATTAAAAACTGATTTTATCGATGAATCTCTGGATTCGAGAGGCTCTGCATTACATCATTTTGCACGTTTGGGTAGTTTTGAAGGCGTTAAGTTGATGCTTTTTCGAGGTGCTCAAATAAATCAAAAAAATGATGATGGCAGGACCGCGCTAATGGTTGCAATGAAACAAGGACATAGTGACCTTGTACAGTATCTCATCGAAAAAAATGCCCATATTTGTATAGACGCTGAACGTCTCATCCGCTACATAACTCAACGAAAAATTGGCTCTTTATTTATGAGCACAAATATGTTGTGTAAAATGGCTCAAGAACTAAGGTTAAACGATAATCAAGTGAAAGAAACATTGCTGGGGCTATATCCGATTGCTCCAGATGCGCTTAATTTTTTAAAAAAGTTTAAAGCCATTTGTCGAAAATTACAGCTTCAACACCTAGACTCTGTTATTGAGGATTTAATTAAAACAGAACAAATGCATGTTAATTTACTCACTATAGTTGATTTTCTTGACATGGATAACACGCAGTATTCTACTCTTGGAAAACGCAATGCCTTTTTTTCAGATAATGAAGACACATGGGCTGCTCAGATAAGGCAATTATTTACTCGAGTGAAAGAGTTTAGAGCCAATAGGCAAGAAGGCGCGTTGGATGTGCTGTGTGAAGAATACCAGAAGTTAGTTGTTTCAATGCCTTCTGATGTAAGGGAATGGGTTAGTATTATAACTAATGACTTTCCTAATGACCTTCCTGAGGCATTGCAAAAACGGTTAAAAATGTAAGTGGCTTTAACTGAACAACCAGAGTAAGCGCACTTAAACGTGAATGTAGGCTATTTGTTTTTGCATTGAACCATTAGATGTGTTTAGCCTACTGCGTAGCGTATCATTTTGCTTTGAGTTTTATTGCTGTATATCATCGGTGTGTCTTATTTATAGAGAAATAAAATGATAAACGTATGAAGTCCGTTGTTTATTGACGTATAATTTGCGGATGTTTTATTGGATTTATCGTATGTATTATTTCTTACCCGCCTTATTTATATGTTCATGGATATTAACCTGCTTTGTGAGGCGCTACGCTCTTATTCGAAATATCATTGATCATCCCAATCACAGAAGTTCGCATACGCTACCTACTCCTCGAGGGGGCGGGCTCGCATTTGTTGGCACGTTTTTAATCGCACTTCTTTTAATGATTTTTTGGGGTGAGCTGACCATTCGAGTTGGTTTTATCTGGGTTGCTATGGGTTTAAGTCTCGCAGTATTAGGCTTTATTGATGACAATGGTTCAATTTCAGCCGGTTGGCGATTAATAGGCCATTTTATGGCATGTTCGGTAACGGTGTTTGGATTAGGAGGGATGCCTTTAATTCATGTTTTTTCCTGGATTCTGCCTGCGCATTGGTGTATGGATGCTGTGGCTGTTGTCTATCTGGTGTGGTTATTAAATTTATACAATTTTATGGATGGTATTGATGGGCTTGCGGGTATTGAAGCGGTGAGTGTATGTATAAGTGCATCCATTATTTATGCATTAGTTGGTACTCCTGATTTAATGACGCTCCCCTTGCTATTAGCTGCCTCTGTTGCAGGGTTTTTATGTTGGAATTTTCCTTGCGCTCGTATTTTTATGGGTGATGTGGGTAGTGGTTTTTTAGGTTTTACTTTAGGTGCTTTGTCCCTTGAGGCAGCCCGTGTAGATGACGCTTATTTTTGGAGTTGGTTGATTTTACTAGGTGTTTTTATTGTAGATTCAACCTATACCTTATTGTTTAGATTTTATTCGGGAGCACGGGTGTCTGAGGCACATCGTAGTCATGCCTATCAACATGCAGCCGTTGTTTTTGGTAATCATTTGCCCGTAACATTGGGTGTTTTAGGGGTGAATGTGTGCTGGCTTTTTCCGTTAGCACTTGTCGTTGGTTTAGGTTATGTAAATGGCGTGATTGGGGTGTGTGTTGCTTATCTTCCTTTGGTTGTTTTAGTGGTTAAGTTTAAGGCAGGAAAAGCCTTATAATCATTACTATTTATTTTTTAACACAAATAGTTGCTTCACTTAAGGTTTCGTTAAGAAACATGATGTACAATGACGATTGACACCGATCATGTGGTTTATATTTATTCAAAATGTAGTTGCATTAATCTTCATGGATAAATTTTATGGATTATAGCAAGCTACAATGTTAGGGAGATTCAATAATGTTAATTTTAACTCGGCGTATTGGTGAAACATTGATTATTGGTGATGACGTCAACATTACCGTTTTAGGTGTTAAAGGCAATCAAGTTCGTTTAGGTATTAATGCACCAAAAGATGTTTCTGTCCATCGTGAAGAAATCTATTTACGCATACAACAAGAAAAACAGGGCACAGAAGCAGACGAAGAAGAAAACGTTTAATCTGTTCTAGCTGTTTTTGCGAGCACAAATCCAGAGTGTTCGCAAAAACAACCTTTACATCTGTCTTAATGATGTTTCTCCAGATGATACTTCATGCACAACCCCATCTTTGGTTTTTAACCTGAGTTGTCCTGTCTCTGATATTCCTAGCACCCGTCCAGTTAATGCGCCAGTGGGCTGATGTAATGTAATGATTTGATTAAATAAATAGTCATTTTTTTGCCAAAAAGGAATAAATGACGCAAATCCTTGGTTAATAAATTGTTCTAAGTGCGCGTTTAGTTGCATGATTAGTTTTGCAATAATACTATTCCTATCTAATTTTTTTTTGCCTATCTCATACAATGAACAGGCTGGTCGATTAAGTCCATCAATATCATTGGGCGTGGCGTTGACGTTTAAGCCAATACCGATGATGACATTAGACCCTTCATGATTTTCATTTAACGCCTCAATTAAACTGCCACATAATTTTTTATCTTGCCAAAGTAGATCATTGGGCCATTTAATTTGTACGCCTTGGATGTTTAAGTCTTGTAGCACGGCCATAATTGCCATGCTTACAACTAAACTTAAACCAGATAGTTGTGAAAAAGGCCGATTAAAATGCCAGCGGATTGAAAAGTAGATGTTCTCGCCAAAAGGCGAATACCACGTGCGGCCAAAGCGACCACGCCCGTGTGTTTGGCTTTCAGCACAACACACATCAATGCCATTATTGGGTATTAAATCTTTTAAAAATCGATTGGTTGAGTCAATGGAGTCAAATAAATGAAGTTGTAGAGGGATATTAACGTTTAACTTTTTTAAATGCTGCTTTATCGTAAGTGCGTTGAGCATTCACATCTCCCGTAATAAATCATTCAGCCGTTTAACCGTCGTATATCGGATGTCTTTCACCTCAAGATGACAACAAAGTGCCGCACAACAGCTCACATGCGGTTGAAACGTTATCATTTGCCATTTTTTTTCATGGAGCGTATCAAAGACGATTTGATGAGGTGTGGGGTAGGCTGGAACGGTAAATGTTTGAGTTGGATACGATAGCCCCATGCCACAGGCTTTAATGAGGGCTTCTTTTTGTGCCCATATATTAAAAAAGGCTAACGGTTTTAGCCGTTCGACGACACCCTTAAATGATCTGTTTTCTTCTGTTGAAAACATGTTATTGCCAATTCCTATATAAGGCCTGGCGGTAAAAAATTCTAGATCAATGCCAAGAGGTTTTTCTTTGCCAATCGCAAGTAGTGCTGTATCGCCTGAATGACTTAAATTAAATTGTAATTCAGGCCGATGTAATAATTCTGGTTTACCGTATTGATTGTGATGAAAGATTAATTCGCGCGCAGGTATGTCGCAATAACGGGATAAAATCAGGCGTAGCATAGCTCGCGCTATCGTAAAACGACGTTGATGACGTGTAAAATAATAACGATCAGCGCGAATAAGTTCATCGGGTGATAAAAATGTACGTGCAAATGAACAGTCACTGGTTAATGGGTATTGCCATATATCGATGCGATCATCTTGTAACATACAGTCATTGATTTGAAGCGATTTAAAGGAGTCCTTCATGCTATAATAGTCTTCAATTGTGGCATCAAATAACGGTTGCGGTTATTATACCGTATATATGCACACTATCAATTCACTAACAGGTAACACATGAGCCGACAATTTTTGGATTTTGAGCAACCGATTGAAGAGTTAAACCAGAAAATTCAAGCACTTCGTATGGTTGGGCATGATAATACGATTAATTTAAGCGAAGAAATCATACGACTTGAAGAAAAAGTCATTGAATTAACGCATCAAGTTTTTTCGCGCCTGGATCCATGGCAAGTGGCACAACTAGCACGCCATCCCCTGCGCCCTCAAACAACAGATTATATTGAGCATATGTTTACTGACTTCCAGGAAATGCATGGCGATAGGCATTCGTCAGCTGCTCCTGCAATTATTGGAGGCATGGCTCGATTTAATGGTGAGCCTGTGATGATTTTAGGCCATCAAAAAGGTAAGCGCACAAAAGAAAAAGTATATAGAAATTTTGGTATGGCGCGTCCTGAAGAATACAGAAAAGCGTTACGCTTGATGAAAATGGCCGAAAAATTTCAAATTCCGGTGTTTACATTTATTGATACAGCAGGAGCATACCCTGGCATTGGTGCTGAAGAGCGTAATCAATCAGAAGCGATAGCACGTAATTTAATTGAAATGTTTAAACTTAAAACGCCTATTATTTGTACGGTAACAGGTGAGGCGGGTTCGGGTGGCGCATTAGCCATTGGTGTGGGTGATCGAGTGATTATGTTGCAGCATGCCATTTATTCCGTGATCTCACCAGAAGGGTGTGCATCTATTTTATGGAAAGATGCAGGGAAAGCCTCTGAAGCGGCAAGTGCTATGGGTATTACTGCTGATAAAATTCTTGCGAATGAATTGGTTGATCTGGTTATTGATGAGCCTTTGGGTGGTGCGCATCGTGATATTGTTGAAATGTCTGCAACATTAAAATCGGTATTAACGAAAGAATTGCAGCGTGTTAAGTCACTTTCCATCAGTGAGTT
>CAZNVR010000088.1:0-3460 GCA_964576655.1 uncultured Legionella sp.
GTGCGAGCTCGTTGCCTTGACACCGATTTATCCATTCCCTCTCCCCAACCCTCTCCCGCGAAAAGCATCATCATACTACTCAAACTTCTAGCGCAAGAGAGGGGGCAGATCGGAGTAATCTGAAAAATCAGTGCTCAGATTTAGCCTAGGAAAACTATAAAAAAACGTTAGGGGCGTTGCCTAGTTTTTTTGTTTCATCAATAATATCTTCTACTATAGTTATGCTCGTCGTTTTTGCGTTAAATAGCCGAAATTGATTTGTTACAGCATACTGAAGCAGACAAGGGATAAATAATATTGCATTAAGAATATCATATAGCATTTGTTTTATACCTCGATGTTCAGCTAATACGGGTTCATAGGTTTGTATTACTCCTCTAACCGAATCAAACAACTCCTCTTGACTTATCTCATTTTTTGCAAAGGATGAGGTTCTCTGTGCCAAAAACACATAAAGAACAAGCATTGCTTGAGCAGGTGCTATGTTTTGATTATCAATAAACTTAAATAGTTGACAGCGTAATTGCGCAAATAGCGTCAATAGGTTATCAAACCGTGAATCATTATTAAGGTTTAATTTTAAATCAGAGATATTAAAAATATTTAAAAGAGTAGTCAGTTCATCAACCGCAATAGAGCTCTTATTCTTCATGTAGATATTAATTATTTTAAGAACAAGGGGGCTATCGAGATCATTCAAGGAAATAATATTGCTCAATAAATCATTATCATCAATATTACGTTCGATCATTTTAGTAATAAATAGATCCATCATGCTCAAAGAAAAGTGTTTATTATTAAACAAATTTTTATACATGGCTCGATTAAATAATACATTTGCCCTGTCAGCTTTATTGATAAGAAGCGTTAAGGTAGCATCTGTAGTTGCATTTCTGGCAATTTGACATAAAACAGGAAAATCTAAGTGCTCTTCAGACAAAGCGGCATTTAAAAATACTTCATTAATCAAAAAAGGCTTTGGATCTTTTGATGCCCGTATAATATCTGGATCTGCACTGAAATTTGACGTTAAATATTTAAGGGTAATTTCTTTGCCTAATAAAAGCGTGATCACCCGCGCTTTATCAGCGCCTTTAATTTGCGATTTTGCATGTTGATATTCATTAATGAGCCTATCTTGCTCAAGCTCATCGTTCACTAATGCGTTCACTGCTTCCTCAGTACATAAGTCCTTATCATAACGATAAAGAATGAATACTGCCGCAATATATTTCAGCGAATGCTGCTCGTGTTTATCGATACACGCTTGAATATTACTAGTGTCTAACAGATTGGATACATAAGAAGGCAATTGTTGATAACTTGCTGTGGTAAGAATACTGTCTACTGTAAGCTGATGATAAATCGTTCTTAACGTAGCAATCTTATCGTCAAAAAAATAAGTTGGAGTCATTTGGATTGGTAAATTCTTATTATTTATAAGCTCATTCGTAGCATTAAGCGGATCAAAACTTTTCGGCATATACAACGAAGTTCCATTTACAGCTACATGGGGCGTTTCTATTTGAGCATCCCTAGTAATACCAAAATCGATAAGATGCAACTCACCACGTTTATCAACCAAGACATTGCCTGGCTTTATATCACAATGTGCATACGATTTTTTTAATTTAGATATTTTACCTGCGTGCAGTTCTTCAACCTTGAGTAATAATTCAATTGCATAGGTAAATCGCTCATCATCATGCAGTTGCTTTGCTTCGAAAAATTGAATTATCGGATGACCTAAGTCATGCATGTTTTGATAGACTTTGTAGATATCGCCTTTTCTATCTCTTCTTATAACCAAACCAGATGTTGCCACGCCTAAATCAAAATTAATCTCAGCTTCTATACTCAGCTCAAGCTCACTAACATTTGTTTTTATTTTCTGCATTTTTATTGCGCTAAATACAGAGGAATCAGATTGTTTATAACCTGCTTTAGTCTGGCCAAAAGCACCATTACCAATGTAATTATCCTTTCGAATGATCTCTTTATAGGCTTTGATATAGGAGTACATCAAACCTTCTTTACTACCACAAAAAGTATCTTTTGGATTATTGTCAAAATAAATCTCGGCCTTTCTCCAATCGCTCTCACTAAATTTTTGATCGTAACAGCCAATTGCATCCTCATAATCTCCCTTTTCTATGCTTTTACACATATCCATAAAAACACGTTGTTCTTGATTAAACAGAGCATCATTGGTGATCCGTGACAAATAATTTGCATATTTTAACAATCGACTAAATGCAAGAGGAGCTTTGGTATATAAAGGGTCTAAAGGATTAGAACTTTTATTTGGATCAACTAATCTTTGCTGTTGTATTGCAAACAAGTTGTCGACACACGAATATATAGATAGATTACTAATAGTGGCCATTTTTTTCACATACTTATCGTGCTTATCAATCGCATTAGAAATACTAGACATGACAATCCCATTAAATTTTGATGGATACAATATAGCATACTTTTGTCTCATGTGTTTACTTTTAAATCAAAAACATCATAAAACACTATCAGCTGCCAATTTAAATAAAATACTGTATACTGCAACACTATTTTTTAAACCCAAATGATAGAGACCCCTATGGCCGATTTAAAACATCACAGAAACATTGGTATTTTTGCTCACGTTGATGCCGGAAAAACCACAACGACCGAACGTATCCTTTATCTCACGGATATGAAACATAAATGTGGAGAGGTTCATGATGGCGAATCAACCACAGACTTCATGGAACAAGAAGCAGAGCGCGGCATTACCATTCAATCCGCTGCTGTTAGCTGTTTCTGGAAAGGCACTCGCTTTAACGTTATTGATACGCCAGGACACGTTGATTTCACAGTAGAAGTCTATCGTTCATTAAAAGTATTGGATGGTGGTATTGGTGTGTTCTGTGGTTCAGGTGGTGTTGAACCTCAATCAGAAACCAACTGGCGTTACGCAAATGACTCTAAAGTATCCCGTTTGATTTTTGTTAACAAACTCGATCGTATTGGTGCTGACTTTATTAAAGTAACAGAGCAAGTGAAAAAAGTTTTGGGCGCAAACCCATTAATCATGACACTACCCATTGGCAGTGAAGATGACTTCGTCGGTGTTGTTGATTTATTAACCCGCAAAGCATACATTTGGGACGAATCAGGTGAAGCTAAAAACTACACTATCACGGACGTTCCTGCCAATATGGTCGATGATGTTGAAATGTATCGCGAACAGTTGATTGAAACTGCTCTTGAAATGGATGACGACTTATTAATGGCTTACATGGAGGGTGAACAACCTTCTATTGAAGACGTTAAACGCTGCATTCGTAAAGGTACACTTGAATTAGCCTTCTTCCCCACGTATTGCGGTTCTGCGTTTAAAAATAAAGGCATGCAATTATTGCTTGACGCAGTTATTGACTACTTACCAGCACCAGACGAAGTAAATCCACAGCCATTAACG
>CAZNVR010000088.1:3470-3931 GCA_964576655.1 uncultured Legionella sp.
GGATGCTGAAGGTCAGCCGAATGGTCTATTCGCTATAGTTTCTCCTGACGAACCGTTCCGTGCGCTAGCATTCAAAATTATGGATGATCGTTTCGGTGCGCTTACATTCGTACGTATTTACTCAGGACGCCTAAGTAAAGGTGATACCATTCTTAACTCATTTACAGGTAAATCCGAGCGTGTTGGCCGTATGGTTGAGATGCAAGCGAACGAACGTAATGAATTAAGCAGTGCAGAAGCTGGCGATATTATTGCCATTGTAGGCATGAAAAACGTTCAAACAGGTCACACCCTTTGTGATCCAAAACATGAATGTACACTTGAAGCGATGGTATTCCCAGAGCCAGTAATTTCTATATCTGTTACACCTAAAGATAAAAGTTCTACTGAAAAAATGGGTATTGCTATTGGTAAAATGGTTGCCGAAGATCCTACCTTCCGCGTTGAAACCGATCCAGATT
>CAZNVR010000088.1:3941-4197 GCA_964576655.1 uncultured Legionella sp.
GTGGTATGGGTGAATTGCATCTTGATATTAAAGTCGACGTTTTAAAACGTACGTATGGTGTTGAACTAGTGGTAGGTCAACCTCAAGTAGCTTACCGTGAAACCATTACCAAATCGATTGAAGACAGCTATACCCACAAAAAACAATCTGGTGGTTCTGGTCAATACGGTAAAATTGATTATAGAATTGCACCGGGCGAGCCCAACTCAGGCTTCACATTCACCACGTCTTGCGTGGGTGGTAGTGTGCCTAAAGA
>CAZNVR010000088.1:4207-7885 GCA_964576655.1 uncultured Legionella sp.
TTCCCTGCCATTGAAAAAGGTTTCCGTTCAATGATGGGCACAGGTACTTTAGCCGGCTTCCCTGTATTAGACGTAGTGATTGATCTAAATGATGGTGGATATCACCCTGTTGACTCATCCGCCATTGCGTTTGAAATTGCAGCAAAAGGTGCTTTCCGTCAATCCATACCAAAAGCAGGTCCTCAATTGCTTGAACCGATTATGAAAGTAGACGTGTTCAGCCCTGAAGATCACGTGGGTGATGTGATTGGTGACTTAAACCGTCGCCGTGGTATGATTTCAGGACAAGAGCCAAACGTATCAGGTGTACGTATTAAAGCTGACGTTCCTCTTTCTGAGATGTTTGGTTACATCAGTACACTACGTACAATGACATCTGGTCGTGGTCAGTTCTCAATGGAATTTTCTCACTATTCACCTTGCCCTAACAACGTAGCAGAAGCTGTTATCGCAAAAGAAAAAGAAAGAAAAGCGGCTGCAGCCAAGTAAGTCAAAGTAGATATTGTTGAATTGCTTTCACTTTGTTCGCAAAAACGGGTCACCGTTGTATTTGCGAACAAAGTGAAGTGATCAACTTATACAACGCGCTTTATATATAGAACAAGGCAAAAGAATACTATTTTTAGAGAACTAAAAATGCCTGATCTTACTATTTATCATAATCCCAAATGTTCAAAATCAAGAAACGCTTTAGCGATGTTACAAGCGAATCATCTTAATCCTATCGTGATAGAATACCTTAAAACACCACTTAGCTTAGAACATATCACGCAATTACAAACACTGTTTAACCTCAACGAGTTTGTAAGAATAACAGACCCCCTATTTCACGATTTAAACTTAACTTTAAATGATAAAATGGGTGTGTTAAACGCTATCGTCAAACAACCTATCTTAATGCAACGCCCTATTATACGTTTTCAAGAGCAAGCAATCATTGCAAGAGAGCCAGAAAAAACATTGGCATTCATAACAGTAATCAAAAAGAAATCAGGCTTGTTTTTTTGAAAACTGTAGCTCTCTTACATATACAGGCAAAGCAGCTGACGCATCTATTCCAGGAATAAGTCCTCGACGTACCAAACGAATCATGGCAGAAGCTTCTGGATAAATGTTAAAACGCATTGAGGTTTGCAATAACGGTGAGAATTGTGATGCATAGGTATCTATCCCCACCCCTGCGATGATAAAAGGGATATTCGGTACATTCACATCTTCCGGCGCACTCACCTGCTCAAGCGGTGAAAAGCTAGACTGAGAGAAACACCCCCAATACAATTGCTGCATTCGCGCATCAAGCAACGCTAACACAGACGCTTCAGAAAACGATGGTTGTGTGTAATACACTTCTTCGGCAACAGCAGCCAAACTACTCACCGGGTATAACGGTAAATCATGTGCATACGCCAGAGCTTTTGCAATACTGCAAGCCACTCGCAAACCTGTAAAACTGCCAGGCCCTCGACCAAAGATGATTCCATCAAGTTGCTTTAAAGACACTTGGGCATCGTTTAATAATCCATCTATCATTGGTAAGATTAATTGTGCATGTTGGCGTAAACTGCCTTGCTCGGCAGTATAAAAGTCCTCGCCTATAGCTAGTGCTACAGAGGCGCGTTCAGTAGATGTATCAATCGCTAATAGTTTCATTTGATAAAGCCAATTCATTAATAAATGTTAAAACCGTATGCTCATCACGAGTTTTTCGCATGGCAGGCAAACTTGCAAAAATTTGTCGACCATAATCACGTCCTGTTAAACGAGGATCTGCTATCATTAATACACCTTTATCGCTAGCATCTCGAATTAATCGCCCCACGCCTTGTTTTAGCGCCAATACAGCATTAGGCAAGGATAATTCATCAAAACCGGATAACCCGCGTGATTTTAAGTAATCCATTCTACCACGAATCACAGGGTCCACAGGACTTGCAAACGGTAATTTATCAATAATCACACAAGATAACGCTTCACCTTTTACATCCACGCCTTCCCAAAAGGTTGATGTACCCAATAAAACCGCATTACCTAGCTCACGAAAGCGCGCTAATAAAATAGGTTTGGCCTCTTCCCCTTGAATTAATAAAGGAAACTGATATTGCCTACCCAGTATCTGCGCGACTTCTCTTAGTGCTCTATGACTGGTGAATAGGAAAAAACAACGGCCTCCACAAGCTTGAATAATGGGCAAGGCTTTTTTTAATAAACTAACATAATAATTTACATCTTTTGGATCAGGTAAGTCACGAGGCAAATACAGCAGTGCTTGTTGTTTAAAATCAAACGGACTGGGCAATGATAATGTTAAGCGTTGTGTTAAACCAAGCGGTCGTGTGAAACACTCAAAAGAATCGGCCATCGTCAGTGTTGCTGATGTGAAAATATATGCGCACGGCATGCGTTCCAGCAAACTTGAAAAAGGTTCTGCAATATCAACAGGCGTTGAATAAAAAACAATGTTTTGTTTAAAGCACTCTAACCAACGTATATGTTCAACCTGAGGTTGTGCAAATAAAGTTAACAGGCGGTTCAAATCCTCTAGGCGTGTTTTACAACGCATTAATCCAGGCTCATCGGTTAAATCCGTATTAGCAAGGCAGGCCGTAAGCTCCTGACTCAGTGCTTGCAGATCATCCCATGCATGCATAAAGTTTTTATTCGTTGCCACGTGTTGCCAGTTGAGTCGGTCCTCTCGTCGAGGCATGGCACTCAATAATTGCCCAATGATGTTATCTAAGGAAACATCAAGTTTTTTCAACGGTTGATTGGCTAAATCAAGCACAGGCCATTCGCGTAACATATCATCCATCAAATCACGAAATTGCCGAGTACCCAGGCGCTCACCATGAAAATTAGCTGCAATATCTGCCAATTGATGCGCTTCATCAAACACGACCGTATTCACGCCTGGTAATAATTCTCCAAATCCTTCATCTTTAAGACGTGAATCTGCAAAAAACAAATGATGATTAATTACGACCACATCTGCGTCCAATGCGCGTTTACGTGCTTTAACTAAAAAACACTCTTGATAATAGTTACATTCCGTACCTAAACAATTATCAGCTGTGGATGTCACATAAGGCCAGACACTAGCATCTTCTGTAATTTCGGGTAATTCACTTCGTTCACCATATGTCAATTGAGGCAATTTTTCACGAATGTGTAGAATGTCTTTTGCACACTGCGGTGTGCTGAAATGCCCTTCTTCAGCATGCAATTCTGTGCGATATCGACATAAATAATTGGCTCGCCCTTTAAGATTTTGCACGCGCACAGACAATCCAAGCGCACGAATTAATGTCGGTAAATCTTTTTGAAATAATTGATCTTGTAATGTTTTAGTTGCTGTAGAAATTAATGCTTTTTTACCGCTTAATAAACAAGGAATTAAATACGCATAGGTTTTGCCCGTGCCAGTGCCTGCTTCTGCAACAAGCACTGTTTGCTTATGAATTGCTTTTGCAATCGCTGTGGCAAGAATAATTTGTTGTTCACGGGCTACAAAGCCAGGGATTGCCGTGGTTAAACGGCCATGTTCTCCTAATGCTCGTTGACAACTAACAGCCGCATCATCAGCGACGCTGACTATTTCGTCCATTCTTTTTGTAAGTATTGAAGCTTGTTTTCTACCGTATCCCAAGCTGCAGCATCTTCAGGAGGCTCTTTCATTGCAGT
>CAZNVR010000089.1:0-7848 GCA_964576655.1 uncultured Legionella sp.
TTATTTGCCTTCAAAAATTTTATTTAGTGATGTATGGGAGGTGTGTGCTATGGCACTAATAATGAGTTTTATGGCAACCATTTATCCAGCATGGCGTGCTTCAAAAACATTGATTGCGGAGGCATTGCATTATGAATAATGTTGTTATTTATTGTCAGCGTTTGGTTAAATCCTATCATGATGGTAATGCGTTGGTGAGTGTTTTGAATGATTTGGATTTTGCGATTAAACGTGGGGAAAAAGTAGCGATTGTAGGTCCTTCGGGATCGGGAAAAAGTACATTGTTGCATTTATTAAGCGGGCTTGATAAGCCTAGCTCAGGGCAAGTATTTATTGAAGGAATGGATTGGAGTGCGCTCTCAGAAAAAAAACGCTGTATGTTGCGTAATAAAAATTTAGGGTTTATTTATCAGTTTCACCATTTATTACCTGAGTTTACAGCCATAGAAAATGTGGCCATGCCATTGCTCTTAGCCGGTGTTGCCGTGCATCATGCGAAAACGCAAGCAGAACTACTTTTAAAGCAAGTGGGGCTTGAGTTACGCCAACTGCATAAGCCTTCTCAATTATCTGGTGGGGAGCGACAACGCGTAGCAATTGCTCGAGCGTTAGTGCACCAACCGCATTGCGTGTTTGCAGATGAGCCCACAGGAAATTTAGATCAGTCAACAGCAGCAAAAGTATTTGATTTGATGTTGGATTTAAATACCCAACAACAAACAGCCTTAGTGATTGTGACTCATGATATGCAGTTAGCTGCTCGAATGGATAAAGTCATGATGTTGCAAGAGGGTCGATTGATGCAGATGTAACTCATTACATGAGGTGGATGGCCGTGCTGAGTGCGGCCTTCCACCTAGAATCATTAAACAAACTCTCCATACAGATCATAATCATCACTGTCTGTAATGCAAACATTAACGCGCGTGCCTATGTTTATGCCTGCTGTGTGAGGTAAATAAACCAATCCATCAATTTCTGGAGCGTCACTCATACTACGAGCAATGATATGCTCGTCTGTGATTGCATCAATTAATACGGTTTGACGAGATCCAATTTTGTCACTTAATTTATCACGACTAATGTCGGCTTGTAATTGCATGAAACGGTGATAACGTTCTTCTTTGATATGCTCAGGAACAGGGTCTGCTAATTCGTTTGCTTTTGCACCATTCACTGGAGAGTATTGAAAGCACCCTACACGATCAAGTTTAGCGGCATCAATGAATGTAAGTAACTCTTCAAACTCTGTTTCTGTTTCCCCAGGGAAGCCAACGATAAACGTCGAGCGTAATGTAATATCAGGACAAATATCACGCCATTTTGCAATGCGTGCCAGAGTGTTTTCACTACTAGCAGGTCGTTTCATGGCTTTTAACACACGCGAGCTAGCATGCTGAAGAGGAATATCCAAATAGGGTAGAATTAATTTATCGCGCATTAAAGGGATGATGTCATCTACATGTGGGTAAGGGTAAACATAATGCAAACGCACCCAAATACCTAATTTACCTAATTGTTCACATAAATCATAAAAACGAGTATTTAGTGTTTTTCCTTGCCATTCTACAGGTTGGTATCGCGTATCAATACCATATGCGCTGGTGTCTTGTGAAATAACCAATAATTCCTGAACACCCGCATCTTTTAAACGTTTAGCCTCAGTAAGAATTTGTGTTATGGGGTAGCTTTGTAATTTGCCCCGCATGCTGGGGATAATACAAAAAGTACATTTTTGATTACATCCTTCGGATATTTTTAAATAAGCATAATGCCGTGGCGTTAGTTTAATGCCTTGGGGTGGGATGAGTTGAACAAAGGGGTCAATGGGTGGGGGTAAATGTCGATGGACGGCTCGTACCACTTCCTCATAAGCATGGGCACCACTAATATGCAATACATCAGGACAGGCTTCACGTATGATGTCGGCTTTAGCACCTAAGCAGCCGGTGACAATGACTTTACCATTTTCAGCCATGGCTTCACGAATGGTATCTAATGATTCTTTAACTGCTGCATCAATAAATCCACAGGTATTGATCACAACAACGCCTGCATCTTGAAATGTTGAGACAAGTTCATATCCTTGTGCGCGTAATTGCGTAAGGATTCGTTCTGAATCAACCAAGGCTTTCGGACAGCCCAAACTTACAAAGCCAACTTTATGATTCATAGTATTCTATTTGTAAAAAAAGTGCGCGAATTATAACGGGATATCTGAGTTAATGCAATGTTGCAGGGCGAGATCATAATGTAAAAGGACGTTGGGCTTTAAGTTAGTTAGGAGCGACAGCGAAGCAAGCCAGTTTAGATGTTTAATTACAAATCGTTCTGGATTATTTCGCTAACGCTCATAAAGACGAGATGGGTTCAGAGCATCAAGGTCTAGCACCTGATGCTGTAAATGCAGGCTCCTCGTTTTGTGGGGGTGAATTGTTTGCGTTACTTAACGTCACCGGCTGCGAATTTGCTTTGGATGGTATTTTTCCAATCTCATCTCGTTGTTTTTCAAAGGGTTCGTATTTTTGTAAGTCAGCTTCTTGTCTGAATATACCTTTTTGAGTGACTTTTCCTTCGGAGTTTATTTTATCGACCAAGGGTGTTTCAACACCATTCAGTTTAAATGAAATATCACCATTAACGCCGCCTTGAAACCCGGTTCGAATGCAGGCGTCATAAGCTTTTTGAGCAATTAATTCCATATCTTTTTCATTTGTACCATTAAATTCCATGGTGATTTTGGAATGGCCTGACGCTCTAACGGCAAGAGCCAATGTTTGCAAGTCACCTAAAAGATAATCTTGTCGACCGTTATGATAGAAAATATTGTTACGCGTGGGTATTTTCATTGCATATGAATTGTCTTCTGTTTGCGTAATGGTTCGCCCTGAGTTTGTCTGAAACTGCTTTATGTTTTGTTGAATCGTCTTACTGTTCGGTAGATCACCTGCTGCTGTGGCAGTAATGCCTTGCTGATTGTCAGTAATATTTAACAGCTTTAACATTTCTTTGTCACCCAACTCTTTTAATAAGTTGACGAACGCCAGTCTGGCTGTTTCGGCCCGAGCTGCATTAAGCTGTTTTTTTATTTCGTCATTGATGGCTTGTTCGATTGCTGCACATGCATTTTTATTATTTTGTTCAAGTAGTTTTAATTCTTTAGGATTGGTTTTATCGCTTTTATCTAATTCAAATTGTTTATTTAAAGACTTTAACGCCTGGCTTTTTGCATCAAATAGCGCATGATTTAGACTGAAAGAATCAATGTCTGGGTTATTTTTTAACTCGTTAACTTCGTTTTTAAGTTGATCAATGACAGATGCTAACGGATTGTTTTTCAGCGGAACAACCTCACCACGGGTTTTATTATAACTCTCAGCAATTACATTTAATCTGTCCACACAACGTTCACTTCCGGTGATGGCTTCAGTGGCTAGTTTATTTTGAATGGCATTATCAAATTCTTTGGTCAGCTTATACTGCTCTGTTAACGATAATTTCTCGGCATGTGATTTTGCGGTATCAAACATGGATGGTGGTTGATAGTCAAGAAAGTCTGTTCTGTTATGAGCATTAGCCACATATTTTGCTATTGTAATGCTACTTTCGGCCACAGTATCGAATGTGCTTTGAGTGTATGATCTAACTTTATTTTGGATGTCTTGCCAAGCCATTATACTCTCCAACAATATGTAAATATTTGCAGTTGTATACCTACAGTATAACATAAAATTATTTTGATGTTCAATTTCCTGTCTTAGTAATTTATTTTTACTTCTGTTGTGCTAAATTAAACCTTTTTGATTGACCTTACCATGCAGCAATCGCTGAGTCACCAAATAATTCATGTGCTTTATGTTTTACTGGTATTGAGTTTAATGCTTTGACCAGCAATTTCAATTGATTTTTTTTAGTGCTATTTTTTCGAATAACAACTAAATTCGCATAGGGTGAATCTTTTTTCTCTAAAAACAATGCGTCATGCGTAGGACTTAAGCCTGCAGGAATGGCAAAGGTTGTATTAATAACAGCAGCATCCACATCTTGAAGAACACGAGGGAGTTGTGCTGCATCCAGTTCTTTAAATCGTAGTTGTTTAGGATTACTGGCTATGTTGGAGATCGTAGTATTGTGAGTATTTTTTAGAGTAATAAGGCCTGCTTTTTGTAATAGTAGTAAGGCACGAGCTTCATTACTTGGATCATTTGGCAGAGCAATTAATGCGTGTTTAGGTAGGGCATTTAACTCTTTTATTTTATGAGAATAAAGGCCTGTTGGATATACAAACGTTTTACCAATCACTTCAAACTGATATCCATGAGCTTTACTTGCGGCATTTAAATAAGGACGATGTTGATAAACATTGGCATCAAGTGTGCCATCCATTAATGCTTCGTTTGGTAAATTATAATCACTGAACTCAACTACTTTAATATTTAAACCGTATTCTTTTAATGCAACTTGTTGCGCAACATCAACAAGCTCTGTTTCAGGTCCTGCAATGGTTCCAATAACAAGTATATTGGGATCTGGTTTGCCGCAGCTTTGCAATATCAACGATAAAACAAAAATAGTGGATATTTTTTTAAATAAACTCATTGATTAACCCCTTGTATAATGGCGTGCGAGGCGATCGCCTCCGGTTTGTAATAGTTGAACAAGCAACACTAAAATAGCAACAGTAGCTAACATAATTGTTGGGTTAAAACGTTGATAGCCATATCGAATGGCTAAATCCCCCAATCCACCACCGCCAACAGTACCTGCCATGGCTGAATAATTAACTAGAGTAATCGCCGTTACGGTGATGGCATGAATTAATGCAGGTCGTGCTTCTGGAAATAAAAATAAGCGTATCATTTGAGATGTATTGGCTCCCATTGCAAAACCTGCTTCAATTAAACCTGCGGGTAAACCTTGATACACATTATTAACCAGACGCGCAAAAAAAGGCGCGGCTCCGATGGTTAATGGAACAATTGCTGCATGTAATCCAATGGATGAGCCCACTAGAAAACGCGTCAATGGAATAATGGCAACCAGTAAAATAATAAATGGAATAGAGCGACTTAAATTAATAAAACCCGCAATACATCGATGAATAAATGGTTGTTTTTTTATGGACGCACTAGTAAATAATAATGTACCCATAGGTAAACCTATCAATATGGAAAATACGGTGCTCAGAGCAACCATATAGGCTGTCTCACCTGTTGCTCTTAATAAATCATACAGTAAGGTTTGTGACATAACCTAAAATCTCCACAGTTAAATTTGATTGCTCACAGCGTTTGATAAATGCAAGAAGTCTATCGTTAGGGGCGTTTAGTTCTAGAATGAGTACACCAAACGCTATTCCATCAATTCTATCAATATTCGCTAGTAAAATATTGATTTCAAGATTCATGTCTCGACTGGTTTGGCTAATAAACGGTGCATTTGCATCATTCCCTTCAAAAAAAAGTCTTAATAAAGGTCGATGATTGGGGGTTTGGGTTAACTGACTGCTAATGCACGCAGGCAATTGTGGGATTAATTGGGTATATAACATACGTCTTGCGATACTGTTTTTGTTATTAAACGCTTGAGCAAGAGCCGTTGTTTCAACAATACACCCTTGTTCCATTACGGCAATACGATGACAAATTCGTTTAATTACATCCATTTCATGGGTAATGAGTACAATGGTAATGCCATAAATACTGTTAATTTTCTTTAATAAACTAAGAATAGATTCCGTGGTTGCAGGATCTAATGCTGATGTGGCTTCATCACAAAGTAAAATTTTAGGTGAGCAGCTAAGTGCACGCGCAATTGCTACGCGTTGTTTTTGTCCACCGCTCAGTTGTGATGGATAGGCATTTATTTTATCGTTTAACTCAACCAACGAAAGCAGCTCATTGATTTTATGTTTAATTAATGGTTCATCAATGCCTTGAATGCGCATGGGTAGGGCGATGTTATTGTAGACTGTTTTTGAATTTAACAAATTAAACTGCTGAAAAATCATTGCCATTTTGTGTCGAGTTGTACGAAGTTGGCGTTCATTTAGTTGAGTGAGATCTTCGCCATCAATGAATACATGGCCTGAATCAGGACGCTCTAATAAATTAATACATCGAAGCAATGTTGATTTTCCGGCACCACTTTTACCAATAATCCCAAATACTTCGCCTTCTTGTACAAATAAATCTACATTTCGCAAAGCCATATGGTGTGCAAAGGATTTGGTTAAACCTGATAAATTAATCATTATTATATAAGCTCAGAGTGTTGCAGCAAGCGGGTCACTAAGAAGGGGGTGTATGCCCGCTTTAGCCGTATTTTTAATTGACAAAAGTCAATTAAGCGCCCGCAAGCTGAGTTTTCAAATCGGCGCTGAATGATTATACATGACTTGGATAGATTAACAATTGTTAATAAAATAACATCTAGATTTAAATTAAAACTATTTTATCAACTCCCAGGCCCCCAATAGCGAGGACTATTATCTTCATCGGAAAAATCGGTATTAATGGTTAATGGGCTGTTTCTTCGTATATGTTTAAGTTGTTCTTTTATCGCGTTTATCTTTTCAACAGGGGTGTTTACTAATTCTTTTTCAGGTGAGATTAAACTCGTAATGATTGTTCTAGCTCCTGTTGTTTTGCCATGAGAATCTTTTATATTATCAAACTGAATAGTGGCCTTTTGAGCTGGGTCTAAAGACGAGTCTTCTTGCACTTTACGGACTAACATTTTTAATCCTAACCCTCTGCCTCCTACAAAAATATCAATGTCAGGAGAAATGGATTTGGCCATTGATGTACGTTTATTACTGCTTGTTTTTTGATGTGTATAGAGCTGTTGCGCGTCTGCAGAATCTACTTTTTCGAGAAAAGCATTCTTAAATCCTCGACCATTGTCTGTACATATAATGCTAATCTTGCCGGGTTGGCTTTGAGTATCAATTGTTACTGATAAAACGGCTTTTAGTGTATTAACAGGGCGTATGTTGCGGCTTGACTCCATTTGTTTTGCAATCATTTCATCAACAGTATTGCTTAATATTTCAACAAAACTGTCCTCAAGTACTTGATACGCTGTGGAATGTTTAAAATCTGCGTTGTCTACAGGCATTGCCAAATTAAATACATCTTCCCAACGACCACCGGTTAAGGGCGTTAATCCATCTAACAGTTTAGTTCGCTGTGTTTCATAGGCCTGTTTAAACCCGATTAAGTCGGATGCATTGGCGTTAGATATGTTATTCATATCGACAGCATGTTTATAATTTTTATAGGATTGAATGTAGGGGGCTAATTCAATAGACAATTTCACGGTTTGTTGTTCTTCTATTTTAACCGTGTTGACAAGGGGGGTGTCTGGATTGATGATTTTTTCTTGAAAAAAAGCTTGTTGTCTAATGTTATCTATTCCTTGATAAATCATTTTATTCAACATGATTATTCACTTAGGTTAAAAGAAAGTCATGTTTAAGGTATAGCATACTTTAAAAAATTTGCATTTTAAGCTATTTAGTTTAATTTTTTTTCACATTGAGTTGGTTATTAAATGATAAATTGTGTTCGTTCGGCCTGTTGAGCGGTTAAAAATGCTTCGATGTTGTGTTTGATTTTGTGAGAGGTTGATGAAACGCCTAACGGTTTATTGGATAATAACTGATGGTTTTCAGCTGTTTTTTCGCCATTTAAATAACATGTTGCATCGTGTTCGCACGCCTCTGTTGCTGTAAACGGAAATAAATAAGCAGGCTTTAGAGCGTCGACTAACGTATGAAAAACCAAGGTGACATTGGGGTGGGCATGTACTCCTAGATTAGCGTCACTGTATAGCGCCACTGGATGA
>CAZNVR010000090.1:0-7804 GCA_964576655.1 uncultured Legionella sp.
AACTTAGGCCTGATTATTCAGTAACCAGACTTATGAGATATTACGCCCTCGCGGATGCTAACTCAGTTTCACATATGGATGGCTAGCTCCCTCTCCCAAAATGAATAGGGTTTGCTTATCAAGCTTGCCATCTCTTTAGCCAGAAAATTATGAAACATGTCTTAGCTCAACAATATAATCTAAATGTTGTCTTCTTAATTGATCTCTTATTAAAAGCTCTATTAATGGTTCGATAGAATAGCCCAAGGCATCTGCAATTTTTTTAGCAAAAGTAATCCCAACATCTTTTCTATTATGCTCAACATCGCTAAGAAATTGTTTAGAAACCCCTACCTTTTTTGCTAATTCAACTTGAGTTATTTCATCACTTACACGCAAAGAATGAACCAGGCCCCCAAATGTCATGTCATTCCAAATATCTTTGGTGGCATCTAAAGCGTTTACTGTATCATGTGATTTAGTATTCATGGGGCATTACCTCCGTAACTTCTACAAATTCAATGGTTCCATTAAGCTTAATTATATATAGCACGCCATTGTTTATTTAAACGAATAGAACGTTGTCCTTTTCGATCACCTAAAAGTGGCTCGTCGTGCCATCCTGGTCGCTTTCTTGTTTCTTCTAGTCCCGACTTACTAACCGCAACTAACCAGGCTCGAAATTTTTCCTGGAGATATGTTGGCTTTCGTTTTAAATCCTTCAAAGCATTTTTGGAAATTTGAACTTCGGTTATCACAATATCAACTCTTTTATTCAATAGTACACCTTTTTAAGGGTACTGTCGAACATGAAGCTATAAGTAACGAAAACGGGGGTTTTGTTTACCAAGCTTCTTTATTCTTGAATTTACCCAAAATTACAATTAGTACGAAATTCAGTTAATTATTATGAGTTAAATTAATCCCCACCAATATGGCTTACCTGTAAACTTTAGTATCATATGAAGACTGTTCATTTTCCCTGCGTTAAATGAAATCTGTAAAAAATCTGACATTTTTTTTTAGAGAAAGTCACTACAGAAGAATTAAATAACATGCCCCTAGAGGAGTTTGAAATGATAGCGGATATTCCTATGCAACAAGACTATCGGTGATATTATTTTAGATGCGGGAAATGGTGAAGTCTATTGTAATGCAACATCAAAAATTCCAGGAAAAATAATTGGTGGTAAACTGATAAAAGACGACTACTAGTCTCTAGCACATCATTACTATAAACCAAGCGTTCTAAATATATGCTGAATTAGTTTAGATGGAGATTGTAGGTGTATTTGGCCGAACAGATACGTTAATTTGCGCTCCTTCATTGACAAATATTTAAACTCAACTAACCTTAACTTGTAGTGTTTTTTATTTGAGCATAAATAAGGAGATTTTATGAAAAATACAACTCGTAACTTTTTAATCGCAGGAGCTACATCTGTTTTATTGCTGATTGGAAGTACTGCTTCGGCTTTAAGTGCAGCAGGGCTAAACCCTAATCAGCAAGGTAATAAAACACCAGTTAATAGTAATGCGGGGGTTAAAAATTCAGCAGTACAACCTTCTTCTGCAGCTAAAGCTACTTCGCAAGGTCATACGGGTTATTCCAATTAATGAATAAGGCTTCGTAATACGAGGCCTTAAATTAAACAGGTGGTTTAAATGAATGAGCTGTATGAGTAATGTCATTTTCTTGTGAACTAACGTCTAATCCTTCTTCATTACATGATTGAAAAGAGAAAAAAAACTCTTTTACTGTGTTAAACTTTTCCTTACAACATTCAATTGCATCTTTTTGTGACGGATTAAATTCATTAGAAAACTCAGGTAAATCTGGTGTGACGGGAAAAGAGGCTAAAAAAGTATAGATCATGGTTAGCGCTTGCAAACTATAAAATGCAGACCACACACCAGTATCTTCAGGAGAGACAACAAGACCAAATATTGTTTCTATCACCATAGAAATAATAATAAATGTTGCGTAATTATCTAACATCACGTTTCCTAATGCATTACTAATATTACTAGCGTACCGACCAAAATTTTGAATTTCAGCAGATGCGTTTGGATATCGTGCAAGGTGAGCCAATAAGGATATAGCACACACCGCATATTGAATAGCCATCAGATCCTGATCCATTTGTTCAACACCACGTTCATCATCCATGTCTTTAGCAAAAACAAGATCTCCGACAAAATATTTTAAACCCAAGTAAAAAAATGAACCTGTTGTTAATGAATAGGATAATCCGTTCAAAAATGTTTGCATTTTAGTGTGATTAAAAATATTAATTTTAGACGTTGTATACGCCTCATCTTCATCTGAGAGACCTTGTTTTAAGGCATATAACAAAACTGGTGCTATTCCTGCACCAATCACATTAGGCGGTAAAACTAACGAACCGTACGATGTCCAGTTTTCATTATTTCCAATCAATGATTCTTCAATTAACCGTAAACGATTTAACACAGGCAATACATCTTCTCTTTTAAACAGCAGATTACTTTGCAATAAAAATTGTGATACAGCAGTAATCCCTGCGGTATAAACCAAGAGCCACTTAACATTTTCATAAAAAAATGTATTATACGATTCTTCATTGTCAGAAGCATATTGCAAATAAGCATTAGCAAATAGTTTAAATAACATTAATGATTGGGTTGCAAAACGTAGAGACGTTGATAGATCTCGAATAACAGGCATATTGATTGTATCTAATAATCGTTTTGGATACGCTTGTGGCAGAGGTGGGTATTCGTATTGCCCTAGGCCAACTATTTTCAAAAACACTTCTTCGTTGATGGAATATCCAATCACGCTATGGCCGCGTTTATCTATCACTTTTCGTTCAAGTAAATTCAATTGCTCAAGCGTTAGCCCATCATACATTAGCTGCCCGTGAGCTCTTCGACCTGTTAAATGAGGTGAGATGTCGTGCAGTTCATCTGAGGTTAAAATAGGTCGGAATTCAAAAAACTCTCGGTTAATTTGATGCAGGCCTGTGGGGGTTATAATCGATGTATATTTATAACGTGCTAAATTTTCTTCATTTTTTTCAGGGACTTCAGCCATGTAACAAAGTTCATGCTGTTTAACTATGCGATTAGCAATAGAAAGAGATTCTTCTGGAAACAAATTAACCGGTGACAAATCTTCGTCGCTACTGCCTGATGATGACGATGTTTGACTACTTGTACTAATGGTGCTTTCAGGGCTATCTGATGCTTTATCGTTTTTATGCAGAGAAAATCGCACAGGATTCGGTGTCATTTCAATAGATGACCTGTCTGCTTTTTCAATATCTCTGGTTGCTTTTTGCCGAGTCAATTCTGCAAGGTGAGGTTTGTTTTTACTTATTTCAAAATGTCTCATTGCCTTTTGACGTGTTAACGCCACATCATGAAGATCGGCTACTTTTTCAATATTTGTTGTAGCTGTTTGTCGTATAAGCCCCGGACGCGAGGGTGTTTTAGGGTTTGAGGTTCTAGCTTTATAAAGTGGATTATCAACAGCAAAGGTTTCATTTGTAGTTGGTTTTAGATCAGGATTCTTTTTTTTATCCATTATTCACTCCATTGAGTAATTTTAATGAATTATACCATACAATGCATTATATTTCTACAAAGATGGGATTTTAAAGCCTTGTTAAGAATTTGTTGATCACAAAAAACGTTCGTTCATAAATGATATATTATCTATAGTTACTTCAATAAAAATTGTGTTTAATTCTATTTGAACAAAGAGCAATTACCAATAAAGAAATATACTGATGCTATGCGCGTACAAACTCCAGGTTTGGCCAAGCAAAATGACATGCGGCAGATCTTCATATTAAAGTCACTTTAGATATTCAATCATATAACAGTGCCATACAAATGTGGTTTACATAATGATCATCAATACGACTTTTATTTTTCTGAAGCCCCTCCACAACAAACCCCTGCTTTTCATAAAGCGCTATTGCGGATTTATTATTTTCAAATACCTCTAACTCAATCCGAGTTAATCCTTTGATTTTTGCTTGGTGCAGTGTCGCTGTAATAAGAGCCTTACCAACCCCTTGTCCACGGTAATTGGGCAAGACACCCATACCTAAGGATCCAACGTGAGCAAAAACAGGACGATCCAGGGAACTTATGTCACACCAACCAATGATTTTTTCCTCGTTGTTTAATGCAATGAAATGCGGCCAACCCTCGTTGATATTGTTTTGAACAAAAATTTTTGTAGTGTGGATTGGCGGCCCTTCTAAAAAAGCCAAATACTTGCGTTCTCTAGCCACGCTATCAACAGCATGCCAAAACCCTTCAATGTGCTTTGCTTCAATAGGAACAATATTAAATTTCATTTTTTATCCTATGTGATGGCTATTTTATATTCACGAAAATAACCACATTCTTGATATCCTAACTTTTGATACAGTGGGTAACCGTCGTTAGATGCTTGTAAAACGGCAACATGATACCCAAGCTCTTTTGCTCGCTTTAATCGATATTCTTGCATGGCTCTACCATACCCTTTTCTGCGTTCTGAAGGAGCCGTTGATAACCAGTGTAGCCCTGCTACTTGTGCAAAATAACAAGATAAACCTCGTACAACGGGTTTTCCATTAACGTATCCAACATAATATTCAATTGGATCATCTTCTGTTAAAACAGCAGCGACAGATGAAAAATACGTTTTAAAAGCAGCGTCATTATTGGCAAGGACTAATGCAAAATCATGTAGTTTTTTTTCATCCGTTGCTCGAATAATATTGAGCTCTGACAAACTAGAACTACGCTCATTCCATGCATCTAAATCAAAATACATGGCACAATTGTTCTCTGTATTGTTATAACCCTGATTTTCTAACTGTGTTGATAAATCCTCAGGTTTATCATGAGGGCTAACCCACCATGAAAATGGGCTATTGTTTTGAGTAAAATAATCGGTTACTTCGGATATCTTTTTATTGGCATTTGCTGAGGAAAAATCCGCGTCTATTGCATAATTAAACGTGTCATCGGGTAGCATCGAATTCACTAACGTAAATCCAGGTACTCTAATCAGTTCAATCTGATTTAAATATTGAGCAAAATGAGTCATATGAACATTTAGATTGGCTTCCATGGCTTTGACTAGCTTTTCATGAGACCAATCTTTAGCAAATGGCCCTGTGTTTGGTAATAGATAATCTCTTTTTCGTTTAACCCAGCGCTTAGCTTGGGTATCAATTTGTTGAACCAGTTTGTCTTTTCCTGAAACATAAGAAGACATATCATTGGGAAATAGACTCGCCAAGTGACATTTAAGGTTGGCATAATCATCCGCCATTTGAGGATGATGGATAACATAATCTCTAAAATTTATGTGGCGGTTGATTTGAGGGCTTCCTCGTTCATGAAGATGCAAGTGAAACGAGATGGTTTCATCTTGTCGTTTTGTAAAAAAGCTTACATGAGGAATAATTTGACGCTGAACCTGGCCATAATTTAATTGAATTAACTTTTCCGATATAACGTGAATATCATCTACATTATCAAGTACCAGCATGATATCAATCACGGGTTTTGCTGGCATACCAGGAATACTGGTGCTACCTATGTGATACATTGCTTTAAGATATCCGCCTAAAGCTTTTTTAATACGATTCGCTTCACCTCTATATATAATAGGCCAATGAAGGTCATAGGGAGCTATTTCTACTTTATATCGCAGGGCTGTTTTCATTCAATTTCCTGTGAGATTACGGTGTATTTTTCTAACATTCAAAGCTGTCGTTACGAATTTTACGACGAATAAAAAAAAGCGAATAAATCAGATGCTCGTACAAAAGTCACTAGATCAATTGCTTTGCTAGCGCTTGCAACGACGGATTTATATTTTTAAAACCGTCGTTGCGAGAAGTTTTACGACGAAGCAATTTGTAAGTGACCTTACAGATACCAATGATTACATCAGATATTCATAATGGAATTATTTAAGATATCTAAACACCCCTCATCTTTATTCGATGTAACAAGATGAATCATCGTCTGAACATGCTCATCCATTAATGCTTGCTCATCGTAGATAAACTCTTTACTTAACTGAAAACTGTTTTCTAAAGGAGCATGTGGGTAGATCAGATGAAGATCCATTTCTTCTATTATTTTAGGTTGTATTTTATTTTTTAAACGCCTGGCATCTTCAATAGCTTGTAAACCTACGGTATTAAAGGATAGCCTAAAATCATTTGCAATGAATAATTTAAAATGAGGCCTAAAATAAAGCCGGACTTTATCTATATTGATGTCATCGAGTCCTGAGTTATACAGATACAACACATCACTGTGTTGATGTTTTTCATACACTGCGGAATAGATATGTTCATCTTCATCCCTAAAACCTGTCAATTCAGTGCTCATCACAGCCCCATGCTTTATCAAGACAATACGACGCATCATGTAAGGCGTTTCATCAATAAAACGTTCAAACTCTTGTTGTGTAGCAATCACTGGAACATCAATTTGACGACGTTTTAATACATCACGTATAGCTGAAATTGTTTTAACACCAAAACCGACTTGTTTGGATTTAAGATTTTCACCATACCCTCCCATCGGGCCATCATAGTAAAGCTCATACAGCGGTTCAAATAAATGGGCTAATTCAGGTTGTTTAGACAGGCATTGTGCGATTAATTGTTTTTGAGTGGCTAAAGACGTTGTAGAACCAAAAAGAGTGTTAATGATTGAATATTGAAAATTAGATACGCCAAAGAGATTCCTGATGTCCTGTTTGTGGAGCTGACAACAATGCGCCATTGATACTAGCCATACTTTCTTTTAAAAAATCACTTAAAAAATTCATACTGCTTCTCCTAAAATACATCAGCCAACATTGACTGTTAAATTAGCATACATCTTATTTCTGATTAGTGTCAACACACAGAGGAAAGATCCATCCCTGCTCTTTTTATTAAACTGATTAGAACAGGGTAAACGCATATAAATTTTAAATACTACTGAAAAGCTTTTTACCTATTCATAACACAGATATGATCACAGACTACCTCTTTTAGATAGTTTTTATGAGACAGTGCACGCAAACTATCTTCTGCTATTGTAAGCATTGACTCCTCCTTCATTGTTCCCTGGAAACTACGCTCATTGACTACAGCGCATATTGATTTTAGTGGGCCTAATGATTCGACTAACCAGTGAACTAAACTGAAAAATATGTTTTCTTCACCTAAAATCCCGGGAATAATATTTATTGCAGCTCCCGATAAAAACAGAAAAGTAGCGGGTAACGCAATGAGGTTTAGTCTCAATGTTCTGAAAATTGCATCTTCGCTTTCAACAGTGAAGTTTTTTACAGATTCAAACGATGAAATTCCAGGAATTCTAGAGGCCAGATTCAAAACAGTCGCAGGAATCAAAAAAATTGGGGTGATAATCATTGAAATAGCAACAAAGGGTATCACTGGCAAGAAACCAAGTACAACAGCTCCAGCTGATTCTATTCTCGCCAACAAAATATGAGCGACTCCATCTAGATAGTTCGCCTGACAAAAAGCAAGTTGTCCTTTTGAAGTTCGTGTCACTGAATCGTGAAATAAACGCTTCGCATTGTAATTACAAAGAAAAAAATTGGATTGATATAAATGCATAAAAAAAATCTCATTCAACAAAAATTACATTAAAAAAAACGCTACACACCCGTAGATAGAACTGAATTTAATCAGTAAGGGATTTTTTTATCATGATAATCCCCGTAAACATATAATAAAAACCTATTTTAGCATTATATGCTTAATTAAAAATTGAATAGTTTAACAAAAAATCAATAAAATCA
>CAZNVR010000091.1:0-66 GCA_964576655.1 uncultured Legionella sp.
AATCGTAGTCAAACCCGAATGAAACCCTGAAAACGCTTGTGCTAATTCCTCGCCTGTTTTACTACT
>CAZNVR010000091.1:166-7614 GCA_964576655.1 uncultured Legionella sp.
GAGACCATTGCTACTCAAATAAAGCCTAGTCACGCTGGCTGGAAGCCCTGAAAACGCTTGTGCTAATTCCTCGCCTGTTTTACTACTGAGACCATTGCTACTCAAATAAAGCCTAGTCACGCTGGCTGGAAGCCCTGAAAACAGTTGTGCTAATTCAGCGCCTGTTTTGCTGCCAAGGGCATTGCGTTTCAAATCAAGCATAGTCACGCCAGCAGGAAGTGCTAAAAGCGCTTGATAAAATTCATCTTCGGTGAAGTTTGGGGTTAACGCCAATTGATAATACACGAAAGAACCTTTATTGATCAATGTGGGCTTAATATACCACTTTAATAGAGGGAGTTCAATCGACACAACTGATCGCATCAACATCGTTTCTTGCTTGGTTAGATGCGCTCCATAGCACTGGCAACAACGAGACTTAGTACTCTTTCTTAAGAGAAGGAGAGTGCCGAGTCCTGAGCTGCATCAACAATGGAGTGCATTATTGTATGGTGTTATCTGGCCACTAACCTTGCGTAGTTAGCAAACAGGAAGGCCTGCTATTTTCCATTTTTCAAATATTGTATTCACATTATCTTGCAATTCATTGTTTTGAACAATCTTCATGTCACGTTGCAAGATAGGTCTACTTAATTCATCATAAAGATATTGATCATCAAATCCATAAAACGCAGCAAGTGAACGATCAGAGATAAAATAACACCTTTTAATACCACTCCAATAAATGGCAGCCAAGCACATTGGACACGGCTCTGATGTACAATAAATTTCACAATTAACGAGTTGATAATGATTCAGTAACTTAGACGCCTTACGAATAACATTCATTTCAGCATGACAAGTTGCATCCTTATCTTTTAAAACAGTATCGTGCGCACTAGCAAGAACGCCGCCATTGTTAACAATACATGCACCAAAAGGTGCGCCCTCAGAATTAGAAATCCCTTGTAATGCTTCCTTAATTGCTAATTGAAAATATTTTTTATTCAACTCATTACTCAATATCATGACTTACACATTAAAATCCAATGATATCAGTAAGCGTCACTCACTATCTAGAATAAATGGTTGACCTGGTTTTGAGTCAAGGCTTGGTATTAAATTTTTAACACCATTTTTAACCAACATACCCCGTAGACCATGCTTTTAGATTTGTCCACAAATTCTGTGGATAAATATGTGTGCAAAGGGCTGAAAACTATTATCGTGCCTGATATAGCAGGGAATTTTAATAAAAAAATGTAATGTTTAGAGATTGACCTAATGATATAAAACAATCCATTCGTTAAATTAATGTTACAAAGCAAGTTGATTCAAGATACATTAAACCGCCTATCTGTAACCATTGTTTTTCTTCTTTCATGCACAAGAATACGTCAATTTTTAAAGATCGAGTTTAAATGGAAAAGCTTGGTTTTTATCGATGGGATAATGTGGTTTTAATGATCATTTAAATCTTGCTTTTAACAAAGCAAGATTTTTTAAACAACAAACAGCAGTAGCTGCTAATTAGTTACACGTTCTTGTTACTTGAGAATTACCCAAAGGTATACTACAAACAGAAGATGCCTGCCAGCCTGCTGATGCCGTACAGGCTGATTCTTTAATCCATGTTGGGGTAGTAAAACCCGTGATATAACTTAAACTACCCGGGGGAGAATTAACCATACATTTTGTGCCAATACCCAAGCGGCAAGTGTATTGCGCACAACAAGTATAAATAAAGCCATGATTATCAATCCCACAGGTATAAGAAAAAACGGGAACGCTTAACATATTGGCCGCTACTAATAATAGGGCTTTTTTTAACATCGTTGTTTTCATTCTATCCTTAGTCAAAATAGCTGTGATTCTATACAGATTGTTATGTTTGTCCAAATTATATAGTAATCATAATATTGATTCAAATTAAATCAGCTTATTGCAAGGTCAAGATCATGGTATTTTGACCAAAATAAACACTAAGATATTGTAAAAATTAACGCCATCCTGAACGAAGTGAAGGATGACGTCGTTGTGACCTAAGTTAATGCAAAATATGATTTGGCCCTGAGCTTATTGACTTACGAGTAGTCCACCGCTTAACAAAGACAAACTAAAAAAACAATAAGATTTAATTTTAAACAAACAATTTGATTAAAAAAAACACTTATGATAGAATTGAAAAACAAAAAGTATGGATGAATCGACCAATCATAATAAATTAAGTAATAGAGGTCATCATGAATTTTGTATCCGATGTTAAAGATGCTGTTTTTTTTAAACAACATACCATTCTTTGTCAACAAAGAGCGTTAAATAATTTTAAAAGCATAACATCTGGAATGCTAATGCCTTATTCGGATATTAAATCAAACATACAAGGGTTTAAACATCCCATTTACCATGTGGCTCAGTTAATCCGAAATACAACCAAAATGATTTATGGCGCAAGTTTAGTGGTTGGATCGTTGATCACATTTAACGTAAGTAGCCTTAAAGATGCGTTGAGTGGCTTATATATGCTATCATGTGCCACCAGTATCGAATTATTAAACGCCTCTCTAGCTGTTGCTTCATTGGCAACGCGTATGATGGCTACACTTTTTAATTTAAATTACAGTTCAGCTACGACCCAACAACAAGGCTGGGATGATGAAAAAACGCATCGTTTAGCATATTCTTTTATCTGATTATTGAGGTTCCCTTGATTCGTTTTGCTAAAACAGAAGTTCAATATCAAGACGCCTCTTTTATTAAAGAGGCAAATCAACGATATTTAAATTTTAATTTAAAATCAAATCATCATCTAAATGAAAATACAGAAACATTTAAATTTAGTTTTTGTTACGATAAAACAAATTCAGGGCTTTGGTATGGTATTTTAAAGCCAGCTTCACCCTCCTCAATACATAAAACCCAATATTATTATCCTGTTAGTGCGGAAAAAAATGACTCTTTTTCTCCTCAAGATATATTAAAAACATTAAAGCAAGACTTTAACGACTTACAAGCTCTGCCTCATTATTCTCCAATGAAATATTTTACAGACAACATGTTTCATTCTGATGGAACTACTCATTTAGATCATTTAGAAGCGTTATATCGTCATAATAATCATCAAAAATCTCCTTTGTTTAAGATGCCTTCATGCGCTCTTTTTGATTATGTAGCAACAACAGTGAATACGCTTAACTCAGTAATAGAGGGCGATGAACTCATACGACACTACAGTTCCATTAAAATTAGTAATGAAACAACATCGCTTCAGGAAGAGATAAACAAAGGGACTTGTTTTGTAAACAATGAATTTGATTTTAACAAGATTAAGGACATATTGTCCGGATCACCCAGCAATTTAATGATAGACACCACTAAAATTCGAAATTTTTTTAAGCAATATTTGCATAAAAGGATACATGACGCAGCACTAACACTTCATTGGTTTAATACAGTCAATACACAATGTAACGATGCGTTAGCCTCAGCATTGATTTACAAACGCCTCTATCAAGCTTTATTTATAATAAACACCTTTGCAATTGCAACTGCACTAACGATGTTAATTGTTACAACATCACCTACATATTTTCTAGCATTACCAATATTAAGTATCATTGCATTATTTTTAAACTATCAAATTCATCAAACAATAACCAGTACAGCTGCAATTGAAATAGAAAAAGGCGTAGCAAAAGATTGCCTTAATGATAGTAAGATTTTATCAGCGGAACATAATCATATTTTGACAAAATACTTTTTAAAAGTCTCAAATGAATTCAAAGAAACGCCCGTAAATTTAACAAAAGCTACAAATATTAATGATTCAGCCGATATAAAAATAGAACAGATATCGGCAAATGGGCTTTAATCATGTTAATCTAGCTCTATTGTAGTTGAGCCTGGTTAATGAATAATGTCCAATGCTATTGTATGGTTTCGCCAAGACTTACGCCTTAAAGATAACCCCGCTTTTGTGAACGCTTGCGAACACTCTGATCATATTATTCCGTTATATATTCTTGACGAAAGCAGCTTTATTTTAGGGGAGGCGCAACGCTGGTGGCTTCATCATAGCTTAATTTCTCTTGATAACGATCTTAAAAAAATAGGTTTAACTCTTTGTCTTAGAAAGGGAAATACTCAAGATATTTTGCAGGAAATAGTTAATCAGCACGCGATTGAAAGCATTTATTGGAATCGTTGCTATGAACCCGATATTATCCAACGCGATACTTTAATTAAAAAAACATTTCAAGACAAAGGACTACATATTCAAAGTAGTAATGGATCTTTACTTCATGAACCGTGGGAAATTAAAAATACCAGTGGAAATTTTTTTAAAGTCTTTAGCCCTTATTGGAAAGCATGCTTAAAAAAATTAATCATTCCCAACCCTCTTCTCTCTTATCAACAGCCTAGATCATTAAACACAAACACAGACACCTTAGACTCGTGGAAATTATTACCAGATAATCCCAATTGGGCAGCTGCCTTTGAAGACTATTGGCGGCCTGGTGAGCAAGGTGCTGAAGAGAAATTAGCTGATTTCATAAGCTTGCATCTTAAAGGATATAACACATCTCGCGATGAACCGGCTAAAAATAGCACATCCAAATTATCACCTCATTTACATTTTGGTGAAATCAGCCCATGGCAAGTGTTTCGTGCTATTGAGAACGTTAAACTAGAGCAAGATTGTGATGTTAAATCCATTGAGCGATTTCTCAGTGAAATGGGTTGGAGAGAGTTTTCTTACCATCTCCTTTATTATGTTCCGTCTCTACCCGTCGCTAACTTTAAATCAGAATTTGATGCTTTTCCGTGGCAATTAAACCCTGTATTTTTAAAAAATTGGCAACAGGGCAAAACAGGTTATCCAATCGTTGATGCTGGCATGAGAGAATTATGGCATACAGGATATATGCATAATCGAGTAAGAATGATTGTTGCCTCGTTTTTAATAAAAGATTTATTCATTGATTGGCGAGTAGGTGCAAGCTGGTTTTTCAATACGTTATTAGATGCTGACTTAGCAAATAACTCAGCCAGTTGGCAGTGGGTTGCTGGAAGTGGTGCTGATGCAGCCCCCTACTTTCGAATTTTTAATCCTGTGTTACAAGGTGAAAAATTTGACCCAAACGGTGAATATATTAAACGCTGGGTGCCTGAACTAAAGTCCATACCTATTAAGTGGATTCACACACCTTGGCTCGCGCCTAAAAATAATCTAAATATACATATAGGACAAGACTACCCGGCTCCTATTGTTGATCATAGTGAGGCAAGAAAAGCCGCTCTTGATTATTATAAAATGATTAAAAGTAACATAACTGAAGATAATAATTAAAGATACTATCAAGTTGAATGCTATTGATGGGGGGTTAATTACACCCTTTATAAACCCTATATTTGAATGAGATACAAATATAAGATATCTTCTCTGTTTATATTAACGCAAGAATAGCTAAATATGTCTTCACACGTATTGATTTTTGGATTTGGGTATACTGCGCATTTTTTAGCAAAAAAATTAGCATCTCTTGATATAACAGTTACAGCAACAACAAGGCAGCATGACGTCATCGGTTATGATAAGGCTCATCAATGTAACGTCATCGATTTTTCAGAAACAGCCATAGAGACGTGTTTAGCAACCGTTTCTCATATTCTTATTAGTGTACCTCCTGATGAACAATTAAGTGATCCGGTCCTTTTTCATTTTATGACATTATTAAAAAAATATAGCCAGAATATCAAATGGATAGGTTACTTATCATCAACAAGCGTGTATGGTGATCATCAAGGTCAATGGGTGGATGAAACATCTACATTAAATCATCCAGGCAAACAAGGTGTGATGCGTATTGCCGCTGAAAATCAGTGGAGATTGTTCGCGCAACAACATCAGATTCCACTGCATATATTTAGATTATCAGGCATTTATGGGCCTCAGCGTAATATATTATTGCGTTTAAAACAGGGCAAACAAGAAACCATCATCAAAAAGAAGCATTATTTTTCTAGAATTCATGTGGAAGATATTGCTTTAATTATTATTGCAGCCATGCAATATTTAACATCTTATTTTGAAGTGTTTAATGTGGCCGATGATGAACCAACACCTGCGTACATCGTAGATGAGTTTGCTGCTTCTTTATTAAAATTACCTCATTTAAAAAGAATACCTTACGATGAAGCGGTGTTATCTCCCATGGCAAAAGAGTTTTATACACACAACAAACGTGTTTCAAATGAAAAAATAAAACAATTACTACGCATAAAATTACTCTATCCTACATTTAGAGACGGATTAATGCATATGTATCATTCCAATCAGGATTTAAAATGAATATTTATTTAGCTTCAAAAAGCCCTCGACGTAAAGAGCTACTCACTCAAATGGGGATCTCCTTTGAGCTTTTACTGGTAGATACGCCAGAAATTATTATGCCAGGCGAAACTGCTGATAATTATTCGATACGTGTAACAAAAGAAAAATTAGATAAGGCATGGGAAACAATCACTAACGAGCAACTTAAAACAATGCCTGTATTGTGTGCGGATACAGAAGTCGTATTGGATGGAAAAATATTAGGCAAACCTCGTGATTATCAAGATGCATTTCATATGTTAAAAAGCTATTCCGGACGTAGTCATGACGTGATTACCAGTGTGGGTGTACGTTATTTTGATTATCAAAAAATAATCTTAAATAAAACCATCGTCAGTTTTGCTGAAATGTCAGATTCAGACATTACTCAATACCTAACCTGTGATAATTATAAAGACAAATCAGGCAGTTATGGAATTCAAAGTTATATTGGGCAATTCATTCGTGAAATAAACGGTTGTTTTTATTCAGTTATGGGATTGCCTTTAAGTTCAACCCGTGTGCTTTTACAAGAATTAAAAGACCATGTTCAGTTATAATATTAAGCTATTGGGTGAACGACGTTATTTCGTTGGGCACCCTAATTACTTTTATAAGCCATTTTCGCATCATTAGTAACATCATCATGCTCACAAGTATTTGCAAATATCGACCATTTAACCAACGCATTATTTTGGTACTTATTTATTTGTTTTGAACTCAACTGTTGAGATACAAATTCATCTATAGTTCGCTTTAATTGATAATCACGTTGCAAGTCATAAATAGATAAAGGTTTTTTTGTGAAAGGATGGATTTTTTTTTGTTTCAACCAATCAAGAATAGCTGTTCTTTCAAATCGATGAGGCGTATCTTTAGTTCCAACAGGGTCCGTCATCAAGACATACAAAATTGAACAATGCATGTCGGTAATTTTATTGTCATCGGGTTTTATAGCATCCATTTCTTCTTGATTGTTGACACAATTCATTAATTCAAAAATTAAAGAGTTTGAATTATCTATATTTTGTTTAACTACAAGCCCTGATATATTAATATCGGTTTTACGCGCTTCATCTAAAACGCTGGTTGCCAT
>CAZNVR010000092.1:0-7538 GCA_964576655.1 uncultured Legionella sp.
ATTTATCTTCAATCATCAAAACCCATATTCATCGTTGCTTTCCAGGCATGGAAACCAATGGTTGCTATTCTTTTCGATTAACCAGAAACAGTGATCTGTCTTTACGTGATGAAGAAATAGAGGATTTAGCAGTTGCCGTGCAACACGAATTATCGTCTCGCCATTATGGAAATATTGTGCGATTAGAAATTGATAAACAATGCCCTGAGCCGATTGTAGATTTTTTATTACAAAAATGTCACCTAAGACATGATGATCTTTATCAATATGATGGACCGGTTAATTTACAACGTTATTTAAGCATCATTGATAAAATTAAACGTCCCGATTTAAACTACCCCTCGTTTACATCTCGCTACCCTGCTTTTCCAAAACACAAACAAAATCTCTTTAGTATTCTTGATGAACAAGACATCCTGCTTCATCACCCCTATCAAAGTTTTGATGTTGTGATTGATTTTGTTCGACAAGCAGCCATGGATTCTGCTGTTCTTTCAATTAAACAAACGCTCTATCGCACGCGTGCTGACTCCACTATGGTACAGGCATTGGTTGAAGCCGCACGCTCTGGTAAAGAGGTCACCGCTGTTATCGAACTACGCGCACGATTTGATGAAGAATCCAATTTATTGCTCGCCAATCGCCTTCACAAAGCAGGTGTGTTGGTGCTTTATGGTGTCATGGGTTATAAAACACATGCAAAAATGACGCTGGTTGTACGACGCGTACATGGGAAATTAAAACCCTATGTTCATTTAGGTACGGGGAATTATCATGAAGGCACAGCAAAACAATATACAGATCTTGGATTATTAACAGCACGTCCTGCTATCACAGCAGACATTCAAAGTATTTTTCAACAATTAACAGGACTTGGCAAAGCGGCTAAATTAAAAGAACTAGGGCATGCACCATTTACATTACAAAAAAATCTGCTTCACTTTATTGAGCAATGTGAAATTGCAATCATGAATGGCCAGGCTGCTGAAATTATATTGAAAGTCAATGGATTAACCGACCTCATCATGATTCAAGCGTTGTATGCAGCATCACAAAAGGGTGTAAAAATCACATTGATTGTTAGAGGGGTTTGTTGTTTACGTCCTGGTATTAAAGGGGTATCGGACAATATTCGCGTTCTATCCATTGTTGGACGTTTTCTTGAGCATCATCGCGTGTATTATTTTCGTGTAGGGGAGGAGGAGTTCTATTACTGTTCCAGTGCTGATTTAATGGAAAGAAATTTATATCACCGCATTGAAATCATGTTTCCTATTTTAGATGAAGACTGTCGCAAACGCATTAAACAAGAAATCATTAAAAATTATCTTAAGGATAATAAAAATACCTGGGAGATGAAATCTGATGGAACATATAAGTCAATACGCCAAGGCAATTATTCTGCTCAAGAAAAACTGTTAGAATATTATAAAGATGAAGGATAGTCTGGCTTATCTAAACGTTTAATTTTAATTAAGATCGTATAGATTGGGCTCTTAAAACACGGGATGTAGATGAAACAATAAGAGCGTTTATAATAAACAACACGAGTATTTATGCAAAAATTACTGCTCAGTCTTTTCATTCTAGTGCTTAGCTCAACAAGCTTTGGTCGTGCTATCATTGATAAAAGTGTTATAGCCAGTCTAAACCAGGGGATTACGAGCTCCAAAAAAGATGAAACCATGTCGGTTATCATTTTTTTAAAATACCCAGCACAAACTCCAGTTTTTTTGAAAAACCTTAATAAACTACCCCATGTTAAAGCCCAGTCACTTCATTTTATGCCTGCTGTCATTGCTATTATTCCTAAAAATATAACCTTAGTAAGACAAATTGCAGATTATCAAGCGGTTGCACAAATCTCCTTAAATGCCGTAGGTAAAGAAGAAATGGAGGTTAGCGCTCAGTCCATTTTATTAGCACCCTCTGTTTTTTATCCTGAAGTGAATAACTGGTGGCAACAAGGGTATACAGGCCGTAATGGTATTGTGGGCTTAATTGATTCAGGGGTTGCCACTGAACACCCGGGGTTGGCAAAAACAAATATCATCGTGCGACAAGATGAAGATTCTGACTACTCTAAATATGATCATGGGGTACGCTCAGCACATGCCACAGGGGTGGCCTGTATTTATGCAGGTACGGGTAGTGAAACATTTCCTCATGAGTCTGGTATTTCGTATGGTGTACAAACGATTTTAAGTGGGCTTGCTGGCGAAAATGGCAGTGAAACAGAAAAATTGCTTCTAACGGCATCAACACTGGATTGGATGTTAACCCGGGCACAACCTCGACCCACATTGATCAATTATAGCTATGGCAATGGACTGGTGAGTTGTGCTACATGTACTGATTGGAGCGGCCTTGCCAAGGTTGTTGATCAAGTTGTTAATCATGAAAAAATTATGTGGGTTAAATCAGCAGGCAATCAAGGCATTGCTGAGATAGGCAATAAATCAACCATGACCTCCCCTGCTGATAACTACAATGCGCTTACTGTTGCTAATATGAACCCAACCATCCTGGTCAATGGTGTACCACAACAGACACCTGATCGCACGCGACACGCCATACGCTATACCAGTAGTCGTGGGCCTACGTTAAATGGACGACGTAAACCAGATATTACAGCGCCAGGCAATGATACTAGAACCTGTGCGCCTGATGCTCAAAAATATAAACTATTCTATACACCCCCCATGGATTTTCATGATGGCTATCGTTTAATGGGAGGAACGAGTTCAGCCGCGCCTCACGTTGGGGCTGCTATTTTATTATTACAAGATGCTGGCATTAAAAACCCTATGGCAGAAAAAGCATTGTTACTTAATAGTGCTGATGCATGGACAGACAGCAGCAAACCAGGTCCGGATGATCCACTGCATGCATACACCGGTGGGCATTATGCTGTGATGGGGTCTGAATGGAACCCAACGTATGGCTGGGGTTACTTGAATATGCAAAAAGCATTTGAACAACGCACAAACATCATTGAAGACGAACTCACATCCACACACCCAATGAAAGAATATAACGTGGAGCTTCCTGTAGGAGGCAAAGTGACATTAGTGCATGAACGCCGGGTAGGATACCATCCTGATAACAGTGAATGGCGCTTAAGTCATTTGTCGTTAGAACTCTATGATGCGGATACTCAGCAGCGTCTTGCAACAGACGCAAGTCCTATTGATACAGTCCATCAAGTGGCCAATTGCGAACGTCAATTAGGCGATAAAAAATGCTCTGAAAAAAACAAACCCATACATGCCATTATTCGTATAAAAATGTTAAACAGCGATATCGACGGCAGTGAAAATGAACCTTTTGCGATTGTATTTGGATGAATTAAACCATACCAACTAACAGTTTATGTTTTACCCCTGCCTCTTCACGTGCTAAACGTGGCACAAGATAACCAGGCAGGATACATTGCAATTGTTTAAAAATCATCTGAGCTCGCTCATAAGTAACGTCAAAATGAGTGGCGCCCTGCACTTTATCTAACAAATGCAAATAATAAGGTAACACCCCATAAGCAAAAAGACGCTTGCTTAACTGGGCTAAAATATCTACATGATCATTCACCCCTGCCAGCAATACCGATTGATTCAACAAATGACAACCTGCATCCATTAATCGCCGACATGCCTGCGAAACCGACTCATCCAGTTCCTGAGGATGATTGGTATGTAAAACAATCACTTTTTGTAAACGGTTGTTATTTAACAGCGAGATAAATCCATCGTCCACGCGCTCTGGTAACACAACAGGAATACGTGTATGAATTCGTAACGTGGTTAAATGTGGAATATCTGCTAATTGAGTCAGTAATGGTGCAAGTATTGCATCGTTCGCAAGTAAAGGATCTCCTCCACTTAAAATCACTTCATGAATATTTGTATCTGCACGAATATAATCCAATACAGGCGCCCAACCCGCACGGCCTGGGTTATTATCCTGATAAGGAAAATGGCGACGAAAACAATAACGACAATTTATAGCACAAGCACCGGTAACCGTCAGCAAAACGCGGCCATGATATTTATGAATTAAACCGGGAATAGTATTGGTTGATACTTCATCAAGAGGGTCTTTTATAAATCCAGGAGTGATGTTTAATTCCTCGTCAACCGCTAATACTTGCAATAATAAAGGATCAGATCGATTTCCTAATTGCATACGTGCAGCAAAGCCTTTAGGCACACGTGTTTTAAATTGCTGTTCTGCCAACAGGCTACCATCAACCTCAGGAAGGTTTAAATACGTCAATAGTTCATGAGCGTTTGTAAAACCTTGCGCTAAAATTTGTTGCCAACCAGGAATTGATTCTCGCATTCATTATTCAGACTTGATAAACTGTGCGAACTCTATCAAACATGCAGAAAAATCTCAACAACGGAGCACAAATGGCACATTACAGCACAAACGAGCTTAAAAACGGTTTAAAAATCATGGTCGATGACGCACCCTGCAGCATTGTTGATTGCGAATTTGTTAAACCAGGCAAAGGACAAGCATTTACTCGCCTTAAAACACGTAATTTAAAAACAGGTCGTGTGGTTGAACGAACCTATAAAGCCAACGATACATTTTTAGCAGCAGATATTGTTGATATGGAAATGCAATATTTATATAACGATGGCGAACAATGGCATTTCATGGTTCCTGACACATTTGAACAATACGCTGTCAATGCAGCCGGGATTGAAGAAGCCGCTCCATGGTTAAAAGAGCAAGACATGTGTGTTGTAACCTTATGGAATAATGAGCCTCTACTGATTACTCCTCCAGTATTTGTTGTTCTGGCTATTACAGAAACCGATCCTGGCCTAAAAGGTGACACATCAGGTGGTGGTGGAAAACCTGCAACGTTAGAAACAGGTGCTGTGGTTCGAGTACCATTATTCGTACAAACAGGCGAGTTAATCAAAGTAGACACTCGTAAAGGTGAATATATTTCTCGTGCTAAAGAATAAATCTCTATACATCCTGCGTCATACAACCCATGGCTTGACGCAGGACCCATTACACCCCTTGCAAGTTTTATCCCTTCCTGGCTAATCAATATAACTAAAAAAACACCCATTTTGATTTCTGTTTGTTTTTTTGATGCTCTATTGCAACACAAGAAAACAGCCAAGGCACAACGTTAAGTGCTAAATCATTTTAGCCTTTGTTAATAATGAAGCTCATCTTCATAACCAAAAAAACGCAAGTCTTTAATTCGTTGAGGATACAAAATACCATCGAGATGATCATATTCATGTTGAACCACCCGCGCATGAAACCCTTCTGCAATACGTGTGATTTTCTCACCTAAATGATTATAGCCACTGTATTCAATATGATTAAAACGAGGCACGAGCCCACGTAAACCTGGCACACTAAGACACCCTTCCCAACCATCAATTAATTCGTCGGACAATCGCGTTATTTCAGGATTAATTAAAATAGTAAAAGGAACATCAGGCGCGTCTGGATATCTACGACTCTCTTCAAAGCCAAACATGATAATGCGCTGATTACAGCCTATTTGAGGCGCGGCAATCCCTACACCATGTTCTTTTTGCATGGTATCTAACATATCTTGCATAATGGCCTGAAGAGCGGGCGTGATAATATTTGGGTTCTCTACGCGCAGGGATGGTGTTGCTAATTGCGGATTGCCCATTTTAACTACTTTTTTAATACTCATGGATGTCCTTGACTTAATAATTCTTGAGCGTGTGAACGGGTTTGTGCCGTTATTTTTAATCCACCCAACATTCTGGCTATTTCATCAATTTTATCATCGTTGCATAATGAAATAACTTGCGAAAAAGTCTGATCATTTTCAGTGTGTTTTTTAACTAAAAAATGATGGTGCGCACAAGATGCGACTTGCGGTTGATGCGTCACACAAAACAACTGCAAACGCTCGCCTAACCGACGTAATAATTGACCAACCAATGCTGCGGTGGCTCCACCAATACCCACATCCACCTCATCAAATAACAACGTAGGCGTCGCTCCTCGTTTTGCTGTTATCATTTGGATTGCTAAACTAATACGTGATAATTCACCACCTGAAGCAATTTTCGCTAACGTATCAGGAGCCATACCAGGATTTGTACAAACTTTATATTCAATTTTATCTAATCCATGTGGCTGCATTTTATCAAGAGGGGTAAAATCTACAGTGATATAACCTTTAGGCATGCCTAATTGTCGAATAGTCAGGCTAATGTCGTCTGCTAATTGTAATGCATATTGTTGGCGTGACTCACGCAATATCAGGGCGGCTTTGTTATATGCATTCAACGATTGATGATACTCCACTTCCAACTGCGCTTGCTTTTTATCCAACTGATGCAGTTGCTGTAATTCCTCTTGCAATTGCAAGGCCAGCGATGGCAATTGACTTGCATCGACGTGGTATTTACGAGCAGCTTGATGCAGTTGACTCATACGTAGCTCTACTGTCTGCAAACGTTCAGGATCCAATTGTACATGCGTTGAGAAGCTGGCAATTTCATTGAGTGCTTCATCACATTGAATCAAGGCGCTGTTTATTAACTCATTTGCGTTTTTGATATGCGCTTGTTCATGCGGTAAACAAGCCAGACGTTGCAGAATTTGGTTAAGGTAGTGACACACATTGGGTTGATCATCGGCATTTAATAACTCGGTAATGAGTTGTGCATCTTCAAGATACTCTCTGGCATGATGCAACAATTGATGCTCACTGTGGAGTGCCTGAGCTTCACCTGTTTGTAAGCCTAAATCGTTCAACTCCTCAATTTGGTATTGAAGCAGCTCTTTACGTTCACGGTTTAAATCATGTTGTTCTAATGCATCTAATTCACGTTTTACCAGCTGGCATTGACGATAAAGCCGTGTAACGTCATCTAATAACGATGGATGATTTGCATATTGATCCAGTTGTTGGCGGTGGGTTGCATGCTGTAACAGGCGTTGATGTTGATGCTGGCCATGAATATCGACTAGCATTTCACTGAGTTCTTTTACTTTTTGTAATGGAAAAGGCTGGCCGTTGATATAGGACTTAGAACGCCCCTCTGCATACATAACACGACGCAACAATAGTTCATTATTTGTATGAGTCAAATCATGATCATTTAACCACGATTCAGGTTGCGAGTGGTTATCAAATGAAAAGCATGCATGAATTTCACATTTTTCAGCACCAAGACGCACCACAGAAGCATCTGCACGCCCGCCTAATGCAAGCATTAAAGCATCAATCATGATTGATTTACCGGCTCCTGTTTCACCAGTAAATGCAGTCAAACCATTCGAAAAATCCAGCTCAAGTTGCGATACGATCGCAAAGTTTTCAATACGCAAAGACATCAGCATGGTTTATCCTTGTGAATTTGATCCCCAACCTAATTTAATTCTTAATGTATCATAATAGTGATAGTCAATGGGATGTAATAGTTGCAATTGTTGTGCGTTTTTTTCAATACTAACTTGTTGGCCCGGTTGTACATAACTGGACTCATGCCCATCACAGCTAATTTGTAACTTACTTT
>CAZNVR010000093.1:0-7501 GCA_964576655.1 uncultured Legionella sp.
GCTCCTGTTCGAAAACGTGCTAGAGAAGTTGATTTTAAACGCCAAAAACAGTTGGATTGGATTTGGAATGCACTTGTTTTACTGGTTTTATTGAGTAGTGCCTGGGTGTTAACAGGCTATATTTTATCAACGGTTAGTGTACATGAAATTTTACATGTGTTTTTATTAGGTGCTGCTACTGGTACGCGAGTTATTGTTTTAATTATATTAAGTTCACTGTTATGGATTCCTGTGGGTGTATGGATTGGACAGCGATCGCATTTAGCACAAAAGATTCAACCCGTGATTCAGTTTGTTGCGGCATTTCCGGCAAATTTATTTTATCCGCTGTTTGTAATAGCCATTGTTGGTTTGCATTTAAGTGTTGAAATTTGGGTTACACCGTTAATGATTTTAGGCACGCAGTGGTATATTTTATTTAACGTGATTGCTGGGGCATCGATGATCCCTCGTGATTTGTGTTTAGCTGCTGATAATTTCGGCGTGACAGGGTGGCAGTGGTGGCGGCGTCTTGCTCTGCCAGGTATTTTCCCTTTTTATATCACAGGAGCTATCACGGCTGCAGGTGGCGCATGGAATGCTAGTATTGTCGCGGAATATGTAAGTTGGGGGAATACAACGTTAAAAGCAACTGGTTTAGGTGAATATATTCAAACCAGTACCTTAACAGGCAACTTCCCCAAAATAGCACTAGGAACGGCTGTTATGTGTATTTATGTATTGGTGTTTAATCACTTAATATGGCGTCCTCTTTATCGTCTCGCCCAAGAGCGTTTTAATTTCAACTGAGATTTACTTATGTCTGAAACCATTATTGCCATCGATCATTTACGCAAGGCATATAAAAAAGCAGCGACTCAAGATTTGCTTGTGCTTGATGATATTAATTTTAAATTAAAAAAAGGTGAAATTGTTGCCTTGCTGGGAAAATCAGGTTCAGGGAAATCCACGTTATTACGAATTATTGCTGGTTTAATTTCACCTACAAGTGGTCATGTTTCTTATCGGGGACAACCTGTTACACAGCCGGTACGTGGTATTGCCATGGTCTTTCAATCGTTTGCTTTAATGCCTTGGCTAACTGTATTGGAAAATGTTGAATTAGGCCTTGAAGCTCAAGGTGTTGGCCGTGAAGAACGCCGAGCACGTGCAATTGAGGCCATTGATATTATTGGTCTTGATGGGTTTGAATCTGCTTTTCCGAAAGAGTTGTCAGGAGGCATGCGTCAACGTGTGGGCTTTGCTCGGGCTTTGGTGATTAATCCCGATGTTTTATTAATGGATGAGCCTTTTTCAGCATTAGACGTGTTAACGGCTGAAAATTTAAAATCGGATTTATTAGAGCTGTGGCAAGAAAAAAAAACCAATACCAATGGTATTTTATTGGTCACGCATAATATTGAAGAGGCCGCTATGATGGCTGACAGAATCATTATTTTGGGTAGTGATCCTGGATATATTAAAGCGGATTTACAAGTTCCTCTTTCACAGCCTCGTGATACAGAAGCGCCAGCTTTTCGTGATTTAGTGGATAGAATTTATACGTTAATGATTAGTGGATCTGGAGAAAAAGCACGTCCTGCATCTCGTGAGCGTCAAATTGGTTTAGGTTATCGTCTACCCGATGTAGACCCTTCAGAGATTTCAGGTTTAATTGAAACCATGACATCATTTGAAAATCGTATTGATTTGCCCGATTTAGCCGATGAATTAACAATGAATGTGGATGATTTATTTCCGATTCTTGAGATGCTTGAAGCCCTTGGATTTGCAGAAATTTTTGAAGGGGATGTTCATTTAAGTGAGTTGGGTAAACAATTTTCAGATGCGGATTTACAAGAGCGTAAGCGACTATTTGCCCAGCAGTTATTGGAAAAAATTCCTCTGGCACGCTACATTCGCAGAATTTTAGATGAAAAAACAGGACATCGGGTATCGGAAGAGCGATTTTTAACTAAACTTGAAAATTATTTGAGTGAGGAAGAAGCTGATCGTGTGTTACGTACCATGATTGATTGGGGACGTTATGCCGAGATTTTTGCTTATGATTTTAAAACAGGATTTTTAAGTTTAGAAAACCCAGGTACCGTTCATGACTGATATCAATGTATTGCAGGCTCAACCCTAATCGTTCGCGTGATCATCAAATAAAAATCGCCGTCATTACAAACAAATAGACGGCGTTTTCTTTTGCTCTTTGTTTTTTTCACTTGTATGTTTTGCAAGCCATCGTATGTTAGGCAACCACCCAGATGGTGTTTGTGGCTCTTTAGATTGTTGATGAGGTGAAGGATTCATTTGTGCATCGTTTGTTTGCACTCTTCTGGGCTCGGGTAATTGTTCATGTTCTTTAAAGGCATTTAACGCATGTGTAACGTCATCTAAGATCTGTTGATTCTGCGTTGAAGAGAAGGATTTTAATGCAATAATTTCTTGTTCAATTTGATGAACTTCATTTGCTACTTCTTGTAAATATAATCGAGCTGAATGGGTTTTCTGAAGAAGCGCGTGATCACTTATTCTAAGAATAAACGTTGATGTAATTGCGATACTTTCATTAATTTTTGCTAAAAAATTATGGGATAACTCAGGAATTAATCGCCCTTGTGAATTAACCCCAAGAATTACTTTATTTTCGTTCTGTATTAAAGAGTCTTGCGCAGTTATAGTAATTAATTGTTTCGGGCTCAATGCGGTTGAAACATACGCTATATCAACTCGTATGGCATCAGCAATATTTGATAAATCATGAACTAAATGTGGATTACCCAATTTATCTGTTAAATAATCTGGATTGTTATCTGCGGAAACCAGTAAGGCTTGATTAATAATATCATCAAAAGCAACGTCAGGATTGTAATTTAATTTGGTACGTGCAAAGTGTTTAATCTCATCTTTCACTAAACTATCCACATGCATATTATTAGGAGCGGCTAAAACAGCAAGCTGTTTGGTTAGTAACATACGATATAAGATAAATGGGTCTATATTTTGAAACGCATCATGCCAGGTGATGTTTGTTTCATATTGATTCAACCCACATAAAAAATTAAATGATTCGCGAAGATAATGTTGGATGTTGCTTGTGTTGATTTTATCTTCTATAGGAATGGTTTGATTGAGGGGTAATCCAAGTATCGAGCGATAATGATTATCGCCTGGTAAAATAAACTCAGCATGAATGGAGTCGTTTAATTTTAGTTGAATAGTGAATGCTGTATCTAATAATTGTTGATAGGGATGCTGGGTATTGGCTGGAATATGATTGCGTATAGCAGGGGCTATACGTCTAATTTGCTCAAGATCACAGCCTAACCCACCTAACCCACCATTTGAAATAGGGCTTGTGTAAAAATCAATTAAATCTTCTGGTAACTTTTTTTTGATATCAAGTGGAATATAACTGACAATCTCTAAAAACTGTTCTCTTATTTTTTGTACGGATTCAAATGTTTTTATAAATGCGCTATTTTCCGGATTTTTCAAGTAATCTGCCGTATCTTTAATACATTGAGACAATTTGTTTGACGATTTTTTTTGGGTCATATATAACAATAACTCGTTTTGTAAAAATGTAGTTTGATCGTATGATTTGTTAATTAGTTTTTGAATTCGTTCAGATAAATCAATTTCTACTCGTTTACTTTCATTAAATCGTGCAGCAAATTCTCTAACCCAAGCTCGAACACTTCCTCTGGCAATACAAACACCGGATGATTTAACCGATAATATTTTTAAGAACGCAGATGTGCCTTCTTGATCATATTTTTTTAATGCGGTGAGATCTTTATTTGTTGTTATAATGACGGTTTGAAGTACGGTTGCTAAACGTTTTTGCTCTACGGCAATACTATCTATAGCGCTTTGAATTGTATTGCGATTGTTTTTATCTCTTTTGTAGAACACAGCATCTTGAACAAGGATTAAGTGTGTGCATAAACCGCCAAGTGTGGCTGCGGCGATTCCAATACTAACCAGTGCAATAATCGGAAGGAACCATACATTCACGGCTAAAATACTCACAACCAGCGATGCGGTGAGTAAGCCTGCACTGATATCCATCAGATACAGGTATTGTCCAAGAAATCCAGGTTGATTCATTTGTTGTTCAAGGTATTGTATACAATTTTTAATAAATTGGACTTGCAGTTGTTGAGTAAATTGTTGTCTATTTTCATTGGATTCAAAATAGCGCCTAAACCATTTATAAAATTCACTACTGTGTTGTTCAGTCATGATTTCACTGTCATTAATGATATAAATGCTGTCAAATGCTTGTTGAAACAATGTATTTAATTGTTCTAAAAAGTAAACATCAATGGCTTGATTAAAATCGGTTTCATCAAACTGGCTTGAAATCTGTGTTGAATAATAACGATGTTTAAATGCGTTCCGCATATTGGTTTTGTTCTTATCTAAAAGACCCAGCAATAAGCATTCTCTAAAGTGAAATAATTTAACAAGTTCTGCGGAAAGCGTTGCATATCTTTCATCTGTAAAACCGGCCTTTTTCATTTGCTCTTCACATATTTTTAAATCAGCATGTGCAGGTTTTTCTTGGCTTTTTTCCCAGGCGCTGTATATCAAGGCGCCACTGCTTGCTCCTATAGCTGCCGCAAAACCACCTTGTACGGCAGTTTTTGCACCAAATACATCCATTGATGGAATACGTTGCTGGAAGGTAAAAAGTAATCCCCCAATGAACGCACCTAGCAACGCTGAGGCACTTCCTCGCTCAAGGGTTTCAGCAATAGTGGCTCCTCGAATAGCGTCATTCAAGTCGTCTTTTTTAAATTCTCGATAATTATGAATGTAATTTATATAACGTTTAATGATTTCCTTCTTATGTTCAAGCCCCATAACGCCCAGATGGGTGATCATTTGTGTTTTTAAATATTGTTTATGATTTTCTTTAATATTTTTGAAATAGTCATTAATTGGACGCGTTATAAACATATCTGGTTCCTTCCAAATATAAATTTTATTTCAGCCTGACTAAAAAAAAGGAACCTGTCAACTATGTATTGTAATTATACTTATTTTAAACCAGCGAGAAAGAATGCTACCGCGTCCATATCTTCTTGACTCATACGAGCACTGATATCGCGCATAATAGAATTCAGATCATTGGAACGGGTTTTATCTTTAAATGCTTGTAACTGTTGAATGGTGTAGGCTGGTTGTTGACCTGCTAATACAGGAAATCCTGCTTGCGCATTGCCTGTGCCTTTAGGACCGTGGCATGCGATGCATGCAGTAATATGTTTTTCTTGATCCCCCTGTCGATAAATGGCCTCACCACGAGCTAAATATTTTTCTGAAACCTCTCCTTGAGCTTGTGGCTGATGTGCATAAAATTCTGCAATATCATGCATGTCCTCTTGGCTTAACTGCATCACCATTGGGGTCATGATTGCGGCTTGGCGTGTTTTTGCTTGTTTATATTCTTGTAGTTGTTTAATTAAATAAGAGGCGTGTTGTCCTGCAAGATTTGGCCAGGCAGGGTTTATACTTATGCCTTGAGGTCCATGACATCCGGCACATATGGCTGATTTTTCTTGCCCTGCCAAGGTGTCTGCCTGGCTTTGTAAAGCAAATAGGGCGCATAGTAAACCAAAGAACAAACGTTTCATTATTGTCTCGTTAAAAATAGAGATGATATGATACACTGTGTCGCAAGAAATCCCAAAATGAAGTTTAAATAATGAATCCATATTCCCAAGCGACGTTTTTAAAAAGTGCTGCATTAGTATCACAATTACCAGAAGATATAGGCTTTGAAGTTGCATTTGCTGGTCGTTCAAATGCAGGTAAATCAAGCGCTCTAAATTGTTTAACAGGTATACGCCAACTCGCTCGTATTAGTAAAACCCCTGGTCGTACGCAACTTATTAATTTATTTACAGTAAAGGATGAAACCCGTCGTTTAGTCGACTTGCCAGGGTATGGGTATGCCCAAGTGCCTTTGCAAGTGAAGTTGGATTGGCAAAAAAATCTTGCTCGTTATCTTGATGTACGTACAAGCTTGCGCGGACTAGTTCTTTTAATGGATATTCGGCATCCGCTTAAAGAGCTTGATCAAACAATGATAGCTTGGGCTTTTGACCGTCAACTACCCGTTCACGTTCTTTTGACTAAAGCCGATAAATTAAGTCGAGGTCAGGCACAAAGTACGGTGCTTCAGGTACGTAAACACTATGAGCTCATGCATGATTTGCTCACCGTTCAATCGTTTTCCTCATTGAAAAAACAAGGTGTGGATGAGCTTATTCATAGACTTAATCAATGGTATGAGTGGTTTCTTTAAGTTTCTTTTTTATAAAAAAATCAAATGTTGCGGTGGTTTTATTATCGGTATATATACGGCCGCTTTTTTGCTGTTTAGGGCAAACATAAATAACATTGGTTAAGGGTTGATCCCAGTTGAGTGGAATGGTGGCGCAAAATTTAAAAACGTGGTGAATCGTATTATCAACGCGCTGGCTAAAATTGTTTTTAAACAAGGGATCGGATATCAGATTAATGATCAGTAACCCCGTAGACGATAAATGCTCTGAGAGTTGTTGAAAATAATTCACAGTCAACAGTTGGGATGGTATGGTGTTTTGATGACTATAGGCATCTGCAATAATGACATCGTATTGTTTGGAGGAGTTATTCAGATAAGCTCTGGCATCTTGCCCAATAAACTGACCAATAATAGCGTGTTTTAAAAAATGTTTTTCTACCAGGGTTTTGATGTCGGGGTCAACATCCAGGTAGGTGATGTGATTGTTATAATCGCCTTTTTCAGTGAGTGTAAATCCTCCGGCACCAATAATTAACATGTCTTTATGTGTTAGCTTTAGTTGAGTAAATAATAAATTCTGAATAAATTCGATATATTCAAAACTGTGTTGATTGGTTGTGATCATTGAGCTGGATGATGAATTAATTTCTAATAGTCGTGTTTGCGTATTTGGGTTGATGACTCGATAGTTTGCGTAATTATTGGTTAACTTAAAATAATTTTGCTCCACATTGACATTGACTAGTTTAATGCACACGAGCGTTGTTATTAATAAAAATAAATGCCACCAGCGTATATGAGCCTGGGAGCTGATTTGAATGATGAGCAAACATAATAAGGCGCAATTAAAAACAACAGTCCATGCAACGCCTGCAAATTGAAACAGGATTAACGAAGTTGTTAATGCACCAAGAAATGAACCCAACGTACTTAAAAATAAAGCAAATCCACTGATGCGACTCACTCGTAATTGTTGATTAAATAAATTTGTTGTTAACGGAATGGTTTGTCCTAACCAATAGACAATGGGTGCTAATATAATAAGTAAATAGAGCGCTAATGCGACTAAAGCATTCCAACCCCATTGAACAGTAATCCATTGAAAAAACATAGCCACAAATAAATAACTTAAACCAAATCCAACCCATAGCATGCTTAATATGAAGTTGTTAACGAGCTTTTTGCAAAAGTCTTGCGTATAAAGACCACCAC
>CAZNVR010000094.1:0-7387 GCA_964576655.1 uncultured Legionella sp.
AGTTTGCGCATTGTTGCCGACCAATTTGGAGCGCCAACATCCGCTGAATTCATTGCTGATGTGACGGCTTTAGCAATCGCGCGCTTCATTGCCAATCCAGCGAATATCCAAGGCATTTATCATTTAACGGCCAAAGGCTCAACCAGCTGGCATCAACTGGCCTGTTATGCTGTAGATAAAGCATTGCAATGCGGCATGACATTAAAACTTAATAGCCAAAATATTCAACCTATTCCGACTGAGGAATACCCTGTGCCTGCGGTCAGGCCTAAAAATTCAAGATTAGATATCAATGCATTAACCTCTACATTTAATTTGCATGTTCCTGATTGGAATATCTATGTAGATAGGCTTATTCAACAATTAACTTCTTTGGAACACTCAGCATGAAAAGAAAAGGCATTATTTTAGCCGGTGGTTCTGGCACACGCTTACATCCTGCAACCCATGTGGTATCTAAACAACTCTTGCCCGTTTATGATAAGCCAATGGTTTATTACCCGCTTAGCACATTAATGCTGGCAGGCATTCGTGACATTTTAATTATTTCAACCCCCCAGGACTTGCCTCGTTATGAGCAATTATTAGGCACAGGTGAGCAATGGGGATTAAATTTAAGCTATGCATTACAACCCTCTCCTGATGGTTTGGCGCAAGCGTACATTATTGGTGAGTCTTTTATTGGCAATGATCATTCCGCACTGATTTTAGGTGATAATATTTTTTATGGCCATGACATGCCTGTGCTCTTTAATAATGCCATGCAACAACAAAACGGTGCGACCGTATTTGCCTATCACGTGCATGATCCAGAGCGATATGGCGTGGTGGAATTTGATAAAAGTGGCAAAACACTCTCGATTGAAGAAAAACCAGCTCAACCTAAATCCAATTATGCCGTCACGGGATTGTATTTCTATGACCAAAATGCAACACACTTGGTTCGTGACATCAAGCCGTCTCACCGCGGTGAGCTTGAAATTACAGATCTGAATCGTTTATACATGGAACAAGGCTTATTACAAGTTCAAATCATGGGACGAGGCCATACCTGGCTTGATACAGGCACCCATGAATCACTATTAGATGCCGGTCTTTTTGTTAGCACCGTACAACGACGCCAAGGCCTTAAAATTGCGTGTTTAGAAGAAATTGCTTATCGTAATGCCTGGATTGATGCCGAACAATTAGAACGACTAGCCACACCGCTAGCTAAAAATGATTACGGTAGGTATCTTCTGGATTTGCTTAAAGAAAAAGGACCACAATGAAAGCAACTGCATTAGCGATACCTGAGGTTTTTTTACTAGAACCCAATGTGTTTGGTGATGAGCGCGGCTTTTTTTATGAAAGCTTTAATCAACGCGTTTTTGAACAAGCCATTGGTCGCGCTGTTTCCTTTGTTCAAGACAACCATTCACGTTCAGCACAACACGTGTTGCGTGGCTTACATTATCAAATTCAACAACCCCAGGGAAAGCTCGTTCGCGTGGCATTGGGTGAGATTTTTGATGTGGCTGTTGATATTCGTCAATCCTCCCCCACCTTTGGCCAATGGGTAGGTGAGATTTTATCTGCTGAAAATAAACGCCAACTTTGGGTTCCAGAAGGCTTTGCACATGGCTTTGTCGTGTTATCCGATACCGCTGAAGTATTGTATAAAACCACCGATTACTGGGCGCCAGAACATGAACATAGCATTATCTGGAATGACCCCGCGATAAATATTCAATGGCCATTTGAAGGCACTCCACAATGTTCTGCAAAAGATAAATTAGGTCGCACGCTTCATGAGGCGGTGTTGTTTGAATAAGGTCCAGAAGATATTGCAGCTCATTCGTCAATTAAAAACCATGCTCAAACATCGAGGCATTCATTCCTTAGCGCACACTGCCTGGCTATTATTTAAATGCGATGGCGTGATGGGTATTAAACGACGATTAATTCAATCGCATCGCAATGATTATGCGCAGTGGATTCAACAATACGACCTGATTGACAACGCAACGCGTCAAGCCATGGCAGAGCAAATCAACACCATGACTTACCTGCCTAAAATTTCGATTATCTTACCCGTTTATACGCCTGATGTAGCGTTACTCGAAGACGCCATTGCTTCTGTTCGCAATCAAATTTACTCCAATTGGGAGCTATGCATTGCGGACGATGCCTCCCCGTCAAACGATGTTAAAAACTGTCTCAAACGCCATGCAGCAGAAGATCCTCGCATAAAAGTTATTTTTCGTACCGAAAACGGCCATATTTGCCATGCATCCAACTCAGCTTTAGAGCTTGTTAGTGGTGAGTTTACCGCTTTAATGGATCATGATGATCTATTACCTGAACATGCGCTATTCTGGGTCGCTGATACCATCATCAAGCATCCTGATGCAGGCCTTATCTACTCAGATGAAGATAAAATCGATTTAGACGGCATTCGCCACGACCCCTACTTTAAGCCAGATTGGAATCCTGAGTTATTTTTATCAAATAACTATATCTCTCATCTAGGCGTATACAAAACCAACCTGCTTCATCAACTCAACGGCTTTCGCACAGGCTTTGAAGGCGCACAAGATTACGACTTAACATTACGCTGCACAGAACATTTAACCGCTGAACAAATCATTCATATTCCGCGCGTGCTATACCACTGGCGAGTGCATCCTAACAGTACTGCTGCAACGATGAGCGTAAAACCTTATGCGGCTGTCAATGGGGAGCGGGCTTTAAATGAACATTTAGCACGGCTGAATATTGCTGGCAAAGCCATACGCATGGATATTGGTTATAAAATTCAATACACCATTCCAACACCCGCCCCACTTGTAAGCCTGATTATCCCTACTCGAAATGGGTTGAACTTACTTAAACAATGTATCGAGAGCATTCTTAACAAAACCACTTATCCAAACTATGAAATATTAATCGTAGATAACGGTTCAGATGAACCTGCCGTATTGGATTATTTAAACCAACTTCAATTAAACGCGAAAATCCGCGTGATTCGCGATGATCAACCGTTTAATTACTCCGCATTAAATAATGCTGCTGTACGCGTGGCTCAAGGTGAGCTGATTGGCTTAATTAATAATGATATTGAAGTCATCACCCCTGAATGGCTAACAGAAATGGTAAGCCTGGCATTACAACCTGGCATAGGTGCTGTGGGTGCCAAGTTGTGGTATGGGAATGATACACTACAGCATGGTGGGGTTGTTGTAGGGCTAGGTGGGGTTGCGGGTCACTCGCATAAAGGCTTTGCCAAACATCACCGTGGATACTGTTTAAGAACCTCTCTTATTTCAAATTATTCAGCCGTTACAGCTGCCTGTTTAATCATTCAAAAAACCATATATAATACTGTGGGTGGATTAAATGAAACTCATCTTAAAGTAGCGTTCAATGACGTGGATTTTTGTTTAAAGGTTAAAGCCGCAGGTTTTAGAAACACATGGACGCCTTATGCTGAATTATACCACCATGAATCAGCTACCCGAGGGATTGAGGATACACCTGAAAAAAAAATGCGTTTTGCGCAAGAAGTAACATTTATGAAAAATAATTGGGGCGAAACATTACAAATTGATCCCTCATATAATCCAAATTTATCTATCAACCATGAAGATTTTAGCTTAGCATGGCCACCTCGAGTATCAAAAAAATGAATACATTTTTAAAATCACCACAAGAAATGCTCTCAAGCTTTTCGCGCAATAAAGAACTCATCTTAGCATTAACACGTCGTGAAATTGCCAGCCGTTATCGCGGCTCAATGTTAGGCTTGCTTTGGTCACTCGTGCACCCTATTGTTATGTTAATGATTTATACCTTTGTATTTAGTGTGGTATTTAAAGCGCGTTGGAATACGGGTGGTGATTCAAAAACAGAATTTGCACTAGTACTATTTTCAGGGCTCATTATTTTTAACTTATTTTCAGAATGCATTACACGCTCACCAAGTATTATTCTCACCCATGCTAACTATGTAAAAAAAGTAGTATTTCCATTAGAGATCCTACCGTGGGTAACGTTAGGAGCAGCTTTATTTCAAGCCTTAATGAGCTTAAGCGTATGGCTTCTTTTCTACGTGATTTTTTTCGGCATCCCGCATGCCACCATTTTATTACTGCCATTAATTCTTTTACCTATATTATTTATCACCATTGGCTTAAGTTGGATGCTTGCATCAATTGGTGTATACCTTCGTGATATTGGCCAAATGATTGGTATTGGTACAACGGTTTTAATGTTTTTGTCCCCTATTTTTTATCCTGTTTCATCGTTACCTGAAAAATACCAACATTTGTTACTTCTAAACCCATTAACACCCGCCATTGAAGGTGCGCGAGATGTTCTTTTTTGGGGGCATGTACCTCATATCAGTGTTTATCTCATTTATCTTACCTTTGCCCTCATGTTTTCCTGGTTAGGGTTTGTTTGTTTTCAAAAATCAAGAAAAGGATTTGCTGATGTCCTCTGAAATTGCTATTAAGGTCAGGAACTTAAGTAAGTGCTATCATATTTATAACAGGCCACGAGATCGTTTATTACAAATGCTTTCTCGAGGTAAAAAACAATATTACCGTGAATTTTGGGCATTGAATGATGTCTCATTTGAAGTCAAAAAAGGCGAAACCGTTGGGATTATTGGGCGCAACGGCAGTGGAAAATCAACCTTACTACAAATGATTTGCGGCACATTAAACCCAACATCAGGCACAGTTGAAACTCACGGGCGGGTTGCAGCATTATTAGAATTGGGCTCAGGTTTTAATCCAGAATTTACAGGGCGTGAAAACGTTTATATGAATGCCTCTATTCTTGGCTTGAGTAAAGAAGAAATAAACCTGCGCTTTAATGATATTGTGGCTTTTGCAGATATTGGCGATTTTATCGAACAACCCGTTAAAAGCTACTCCAGTGGCATGATGGTACGTCTTGCATTTGCAGTGATTGCGCATGTGGATGCTGATATTTTAATTATTGATGAGGCACTTGCTGTAGGCGATGTTTTTTTTCAACAAAAATGCATGCGCTACTTAAGAAACTTACAGAATAAAGGCGGTACAATAATATTTGTAAGTCATGACACAGCTGCTGTACTGAGTTTATGTGAAAGGGCTGTTTTACTTTCAAATAATGCGGAAGCAGTTATAGGAAATACTGATGAAATTTGTAAGTTATATATAAAAAAACTTTATGCTGAAAGAAGCGAAACTCAGTTAGTGCATCAACATCCAGAGATGAAATTACAACAAAAATCACTTTTAAACTCAAATATCAAAACACGTTCAGACTATTTATTTTCAAGTGATGAATTACCTGAAAATTTAATTAACATTACTCCATTTCAAGAGAATGAAGATAGTTTTGGCGTTGGTGGAGTTAAAATTGTAGATGCTTGGTTTGAAAATGCAGATAATCAAAAAACTTTTTTTGCACAAGGTGGAGAGTTTGTACATTTAAATATCATAGTTAAATCATTTCAAAAAATACAATGGCCGACCTTTGCTTTCATAATTAAAGATCGTTTAGGACAATACGTTATCGCTGAAGGTACCGATTTAGCCTTTCGAAAACAATCTCTTACACTCCAGGAAGCCGAATCAGCCAAAGTTACATTTTCATTCTCTATGCCAATTTTTTATCAAGGTGATTACTCTATTACTATGGCCGTCTCTGAAGGGATAGGTGAAGATCATATCCAACATCATTGGATAAATGATGCCATAGTGTTACATAGCCTCCAGAGCCGTCTTGCTCATGGAATTTGTGGCTTGAAAAATTTTAAAGTACAAATTCAATTAGATTCAAATAATGGAAGTGTGTAATGCATGAAATTATTCCTACCAAAGATATTATACCCTCAGAAATTACAAAATTAAAACAACAAATAAAGCATCTTCAGCAACAAAAAATTGATCATCAGCATGTAATTCAACAATTGAACAAGGAAATACAGACCTTTCAGACATCCACTTCATGGCGAATAACTAAACCTCTACGACAATTAGCAATATTAATGAAAAAATTCAATCGTCTTGTTCTCTTTTACAAAAACTACAAACAAATTCATCCCAGACTCAAAGGATACGCACGATTAATATACAAATCATTTTATGCACTGACTATAGGAGGCATTCAGAAATTACAAAATGATATTGTTATGAGCGAAAGAAACCTTCTCGCACAATCACTTACAAACCAACTATTATCTTATCGTAGTGATGAGATTTTTGACGTATCTATATTGAATACATTTCAATTGATTTTAAAAATAAGACCACCGATAATTTTTGATCATAACCAAGGAGGAGGAACGAATGTTTATACTAAAACCCTTATTAAACAAGCGACGTTCAATGGCAATTTTGTTTTAAGGGTATATCCTTCTAATAATGCTTGGTTTATACAATTAATAGGATCAAATAATGATGTATTGTTTAAAACGTCAAATATAGAAACGCTATTTAGTTACTTATACCAATCACAAAGTAACAACATCATAATTAATTCATTATATGGTCATCCTGATATAAATCTTAGTGTCCAACATATTATAACATTGACTCAAAATTTAAATGCAGCTCTTGATTTTAAAGTAAATGATTTTAATGCACTATGTCCATCTCCCCATCTCTTAAATTTTGAAAATCAATATTGTGGAATACCTAGCGATAAGGAAACCTGTAAAAAGTGTCTTAAAAAAAATCAAGATTGGTATCATGATTGGTATCCAGAAGAAAATAAAACTACCGACATACAAAAATGGCGCGCTCCTTTTCAATTAATTTTAAATATTGCAACAGACATTACTTTTTTTGATCCTTCGTCTGTTGAAATTATGCGCAAGGTTTTTGATATAAATGATAGCAAAATTAGAGTAGTTCCACATACCAATGAATATTTTAAATGTAATCAAGATATAAATTTACAAGGACCTTTGCACATTGGTATTTTAGGTCATTTAACAAAAGTAAAAGGCTACGATGTAGTTAAAAAACTTGCTGAATTTATACAGCAAAATGAACTCAAAATACCTATTACTGTGATAGGTAGTGGGATTAATGAATATAATTCAAACATAAATATCTATGGACAATACACACACAACGAACTTCCTAATATTATCGTTAAAAAGGGTATTAATGTTATTCTGATGGCTTCAATTATTCCTGAAACATTTAGTTATACACTCTCAGAAGCAATTGAAATGAAATTACCTATTGTTACATTTGATATAGGTGCCCAAGGAAATCGTATTAAACAATATGAGTATGGTAAAGTTATTCCATTAGATGCAACATCAGAAGTGATATTAATGGCAATTCAATCTATCTTAAAATCTACGCAGGAGCGAAGAAACTAATGCTCGTTTATACTT
>CAZNVR010000095.1:0-7375 GCA_964576655.1 uncultured Legionella sp.
AGTTAAAAGAACAAATTAAAAAAGAATTAACGTTGCCGCATCACACAAAAGGGCGGTTTCAAGATGTTATTCGAACGCAATGCGAGCATTCTGAATGCATCATAAATGATTTAAATAATATTCAGCTCCCAATATTACCTACAGAGAAAGAATCAAATACGATATCACTACAAATGTTACTTGCGATTATTTCTTCTTTAACTATTGCTTATGCAATGTATTGTTTTACATCAGATGAGAAGAGCAATGAGTTATGCTCGAATCTGGTGTGTGGATAAATAAATTAGGTGGCGTATCTGGGCTGCCATCAGATACAGACAGAGATAGATGTTGATTTATCCAACTATGCTTTCGCTAGCCAATCGATCTTTGACTAATAATTATGCAAACGTTACAATCTATTCATTAAATTATAATAGAGGCGTGTAGGTGTGGATACGATAGAGATGCTGAGGTTATTAAACCAGCAATCAGGATTATTAGACCCTCTTTTGATAACTAGACTGCCATCTAGTCATTTGAATGATCTTATCACGAACCAAAGAAGCGAAGATCTTACTTTTGTTAATGAACGGTTAATTCAACCCGCGTTATTCAGTCAACGGACTTCAAATCAGCAGATTTTAATACGATCATTTAATGCTTTATCAGACGCGCAAAGAATGACGCTTTTTCAAGATGTTGCTCTGAGAATTACTGCAGGAACAAGAAGTCTAACGACAACACAAATCGCTCAATTTATCGATGCGTTTCAGCAACAAAGCGTACCGCACCCAATGCCCAGTTCAGGTCTTAATGCTGAAAAGTTGGCTGATAAAGATATTGAAATTCCATCAGAATATTGTTGCTCTTTAAGCTTATCGATCATGACGGATCCTGTTTATCTCCTAAACGATCCAACAGAAGCAAGATTTGAGCGAGACTGGATTACAAAATGGCTTACTGAGCATGGTTCTCACCCAGCTTCAAGGGGTGAATATTTGCCCAGCGCTCTTCGCTCGGATATTGCTCTGAAAGCACGTATTGATGAATTTGTTCAATCATCAGAGGCCGTTATAACTAACAGTCCAAGCAAGTAATTGAACTGACCTTAAGGATACGCGTTAGCCCATTTAAACTCTCAGTAATCACCAATTACCAGGGCGAACGCATGACCTCACTGAGTGTGACATTCCGTCTTTACGATCGTTTAGACAGGGGCTGAAAAACGCTCCGAACCAACTTTGGTCACTGCGAGCAATAGCGAAGCAGACCAGGGTTCGGTGCGCTGAACCAGTGGATTACTTCGCTAACGCTTGTAAATACGAAAAGGGTTCATTTTTAAAGCACACATGACTTCGCCCTGCACCAATTACCTGTTGCTCCTAATTTGTTGCAGCAAAATTTATTTGCCAATAAGCCCAATGAAAAGTGGGACAGCAGTCATTATTCAATTAATTAAAGAGTTATATATACAAAAAGAGGACCAATTCAACACCATCCTTTAGAGGATAATTAATGATTAAATTACTATACATTAGTAATTATTTTAATCATAATAGCCGCATACATACTTAAGAGGCAATCCATGTTGAACATTGGACAATTTAACCAATTAAAAGTAATCAAAGAGGTGCCTTTTGGCGTTTATCTTGAGGGTGCTGAGTGGGGTGAAGTATTGCTACCCAATAAATATGTTCCTAAACATACAACCATAGATGATGTATTAGATGTATTTGTCTATTTTGACTCAGAAGATAAAATCATCGCAACCACATTACGTCCTCGTGCCACATTAAATCAATGTGCGTTTTTAAAAGTGATTGATGTTAATCATGTAGGCGCTTTTTTTGATTGGGGATTAGATAAAGATCTTCTTGCTCCGCGTCCAGAACAAAAACGTCCGATGGAAAAAGATAAGTCATATTTGGTTTATTTAAAACAAGATAATAAAGGCCGTATTATTGCCAGTTCTAAACTTGACTATTATCTGGATAAAACACCGATTGAATTCAAACCAGGGGACGAAGTTAATTTACTGATAGCCGAAACAACCAACCTTGGAACGAAAGTCATTATTAACCACTCTCACTGGGGTTTGGTTCATTCAGCTGATATTTTTCAAACATTAAATTATGGAAAAAATATACAAGGATTTATTAAAACCATCCGTGAAGACGGAAAAGTTGATGTTGTGTTAAGAAAAGAAGGGCAAGCGAATATTCGTGATCTATCAGATCGTATACTTACAGAACTACAACAGGCCAATGGTTTTTTACCTCTTCATGACAAAAGTCCATCAGAAGATATTCAGCGTGTATTAAGCTCAAGCAAAAAAAGCTTTAAAAGTGCCATTGGCCAATTATATAAAAAGGGCTTAATAACGATAAATGATAATGGTATTTTGTTAAATAAACCTGATTTATAATTAAAAGGGGGGGCGAGCGGCAAACTGTCGAAGTTTTCGGGCGATTTTTAGAGCATTCGCGTCGTTTGCCCCCCTGTAAAATAACCTGGTTTACTAGCTACGGAGCACCATTGATAGCTTCTCTTTACATCGGTGCAAACAGCAGATTGATGTAACTTTTTATGTAATTCCACTTGTTGTGTTATAATTTCGACCACTAAAATCACAAGGCGCCTCTAATGAAGTCCATAATGAACCTGTTAAAAAGAAATATTCCTGGATCTACAATAACTCCTACTCTTTCTCCCACAGAACATTTATGGAATGCAATTCAAAATGGCGATACAGCTCTTGTTTTAGAAGGCTTGCAAGCAAAAGTCATGGATATAAATGAGCAAAATTCCAATGGCATGACACTTTTGATGTGCGCTGCTTGCGCAGGCCATACAGAAATTATGATTATGCTGATGGAGGATGGAGCCAATGTGGATATGCGAAATAGCATGTTAGACACCGCTCTTATACTAGCCGCGCGGAATGCCCGAGTGGAGGCCTGTCATGCACTATTAGACTTTAACGCCAACATACACTTCAAAAATAGGGCGGGGTCAAACGCGCTAATGGAGGCATGCGACGTTGAATGTGAGGAAATTTATCAACGGCTTATTGATAATGGAGCCAAGCTAGATAGGTTTGACAGAGTGAAGTTTGAGGATTGTGTAAAAAACGGTAAATTTGTACTCCTTAAAACCTATATTTCAATGGGCCTTAATGATGTTACTGACCCTTACTATATTGTGCGTTACTTAAAACAGGCCATTGATTCCAAGCATAAAAACGCCCATTTAATTATTAATTTAATTCTTAATCAAGAGGGTATCAACCCACTGTATTTACAAGGATATTTATTTCAACTGTTGATCCTTCAGAATACAACACAGGAATATGTTTTACCGATAGCAGAACTATTGATTAACAAAGGCGTTGATTTAATGGGCACTTTTGAATCTTACACCGGGTCAGAAAATTATAAATATGAAGTAAATTTCTCTGGAAAAACACCCGCGATGATAGCGAAAGAGATGGGTTACACTACACTTCATCGTTTTATATTAACCCACATAAAGGAATCCTCCCAATCAATGGGAAAATCCAAACTCTCTTCTCCTGACGCCACATGGACTACCGCAGCGTTTGCATCAGCACCTCCTATGCCTCTGGAGAATCAAAAAACAAATGACCAAATGCTTTATTCTTCTCCAACGAGTGGAGATTGTTTGGAAGGATTTGCTACAACAGAGCTTTTCTCTGCAACATCTGTGATTTCATATAATCAACAGGGAGATAGTGAAGTAATTTCGTCTCTTCCAATGATTGAAGAAAATCTGAACGAAATCAACCCTGTTAAAAACAATGTGGAACATGAATCGCAGGATTACCTCCCAGGCTTACAGTCTTATCAAGATAGGCTTAAAACCATGGGAATTCCTTCTACTTTTTTGTTAGACATGCTACATGCAACTGCTGAAAAAGTAATATCGAGCTTAGAGCAAGCACAGCAGGATGCAATGGGGGATGCAATGGTGTTTTTAGCAAACACCCCCCCTAAAGTGGCTGACTCCACTTCCTTGGCACGTTTGGGAAAATTTGCGACTTCCTCTTCGTATGAACAGCAGAAACTTGATAACGCAAAGGAGCTAAGTCAAATTGCACCTTAATATTCTTAATTTCTCTTGCTCTGCGAAAATGTATCGTCCGCGACAAGTAATCAAGGTAATTTCTTGTCGCACTCAGGATACCTAAATAGACTTCTTATGACCTAAGCGGAGATCCCTCTTTAAAAATAAACATTCATATTTGAGACAAAACTATCAAATCTAGAGATGATTAATGAAAGAAGAAATATTATTAGTTCTTGAAGAGATAAAAAACGGGCAGATAGATTGTGTAAAAAACAAACTAGAAAGCGATGGCTCTCTTGTATTGACGACTCGATTTTCCGTTGATGGTCAAAAGCTATTGGCAATACATTATGCATCTAAATATGGGCAGCTTGAAATTGTAAAGCTATTGCTTAATAAAAAACCTGCTTTACTTAATGCGGTTGATGAAGCCAATCAAACTCCTGTTAGTTTTGCTGCCATGCAAGGCCATGTTCACGTGGTCGAATATCTAGTAAGCATTGGTGCTAATCTAAGCATTGCAATTAATAATCCGTATCATCATCATTATGGATACCTTCCCATTCAATGGGCTGTCGAACGCGGGCATCTAGCTGTAGTTCAATGCTTGATAAGGCATGGGGCTGATATCGATATCCGATTAGGAGAAATGCAATCTCATCTTATTCATATTGCATCTAAAGCTGGCCAGCTTAAAATCATTCAATTATTACTTGATCAAAATCCAGCTTTACTAAATACAACAGACGCTTGTAATCAAACACCTGCGATTTTGGCTAAAGAGAAAGGTTTTTTACAGATTGAGGCCTACCTTAACTCTAAAAATAGTTCATTAATAGAAAGCTCTCGATATAAATGTTCAGGACGCAGGCCGTCAATGTTTGAGAAATTAGATAAACGTACAGGAACTTATACTGTTTATAAGCCATTTGAAAACATTGCTGAAGGAGGTTGTGGCTTTGTCAGATCATTTAAAAGCCAGTGCGGTCAAATGATTATTGTTAAATCATTAAATACCGGCCCTGTTGCAATTATATCACAAAAGCAACAACAACTACTGCATGAGCAATTAAAGAAAGAGAGCAACTTTCATTTCAATGCGTATCCAGATCATATGATACAAACATTTGAGTTTAATCATGAAAGACAGGGTCGAACATTATACGAGTACCGTTATATTATGCCTTTTTACACAGGAGAGACGGCTTATCACCTCCTGCCTCAAATCACTTGTGTACGTCGTATAGCGGAAATAATAGTTAAAATTGCAGAAGAATTAGACAGAATTCATCGTATTGGCATTATTCATGGTGATCTTAATCCTTCGAATATTATGATTTATTTTGATGAAAATAAAATAACAATACAACTGATTGATTTTGAATACTCTTACTCGATAAACGATCAACTCGCAATTGCATGGTCATCAGATCTATCAGGACACTACTGGTTTGCTCCTGAGTTATGTACTGAGAAGCACGAAGTAAAACCTCATTCCAATCAAGATGTTTTTGGATTCGCTTTCGCACTTAACATGATGCTTCCCTCTAATCCATCTTATGAAAATTTAATGCAATCCTTTCCTTCTATTAGAGCGTTTATCTGCACAGCTTTAAGCGAAGCTCCGATGTTTCGACCCTCTTTAAGTGAGTTTAATCATCAGTTAACTAAGGAATTAAATTTATTCACCAAAAAAAACAATGCAACTTTTTTTAAAAAAAGCCATGAAAATGCATTAAACACAGCGTCATCTTCTTTAAATAAGAGATACTGTACCATCTCATAAAAAGACCTGGAGCTAACTCGATTCGTTTATTAAACCGAAGAAATCAGAAGCACGTGAACTCGTGCTGCAGAAAGAAATATTGCCTAAATTTAATCCACGTGTTAAATTAAAGGTCATTATTAATTCAACTCGAAACCAGAGCATAACAATGACGTCAAATAAAGCCACAACAACGCAACGTTATTTCAAACACAATGAGAGAAATAACAATACTATTGATACACTCACACCCAAAAAACCTAATACAGCCCTTAGAAGAGTTTACACAGCCACACCCAAAAAGCCTAATGACGCCCTTAGACTTCTTCCAAACCAACCGGTTAATCCACTTGAGATCAAATTCTTTGAAAATCCATGGGTTTGTTTTTCATTGATCATCGAGTCATTTACTTCTAAACAAACTAAATTCGGAAAACCAATGAAGCCTGAAAAAAAATACCCCAATGCTTTCTTTTCCGACTTGGCTTATGTTGATTATTCTCATACTTATCTACCTGGAATTTTAACAGCAGGGGCTTTCGATGGTGTTGGAAAACAATATTCAGAAGCAGAAAAAAAACAATTCAAAGTCTATGGTGATGCGGGCGGCTTATACCAGATAAATAACAATAATAAAAAATATATTGCGGATAATGTGTATCGATATATTGTTTCTCCTAAAGGAGGATTGTATATATTCACTAACGAGATAGATAACTGCTTTCATAACGCAATGAGAGCCTCTCAGCCTGTTCAATGTGCCGGAATGGTATGGATTAATAACAATCAAATCAGTTCGATTGATAATGCTAGCGGGCACTATCTCCCCACAGAAAAACAGCTTTTAAGAACCATTGACGGCCTATACACAGCAGGCTTTTTAAACTCCAATGTAAACGTAAAAACGTGTGTCGAATCTCCTTCGCATCATGTACGAATGAAGGATATGGGAACAATAAAGGATTTGATAAACGAAATAAAGGATGAAGAGGGAAGAAGGTATTGTCTCTAAACTCACAAATAGGATGACTCCAATAACATTACGCGAGTCTTGAATTTCCTCAACGTTATCTTCTACCTTTTCTCCGAGTAATCGTGTTATTAAAAATTATAGGTTTTAAAAATGACCAAACCAAGAAGAAGGGGAGAGGAATTTGTACGTTGGTCAGGGCTAGATCACTGAGTAGTCAACATGACCTCGCTTCCGTCTTGACAAACGTTAGCGAAGCAAGCCTGTTCAGATTTTTAATTGTAAATCGCTCTGCTCATAACTAACTTGGCGTTGGAATTATCTTGAACCATTCGTCTTTGCGACTGGAAGGGGAGGCAATCCAGTAGTTCAGCACACGGAGCCCTGGACTGCCTCGCTTTTGGCTCGCAGAGACGTAAGTTAGTTCGGAACGTTTTTCAGCCCCGGTCTAAACGCTTGCAATAACGGATTTAAAAGGTCTAAATTGTCTTTGCGAGGAGTTTTACGACGAAGCAATTGTCATTCATCACCCTAAAGGGACCACCGATCATCACCTAATGGGGCCACTAAAT
>CAZNVR010000096.1:0-7338 GCA_964576655.1 uncultured Legionella sp.
TAGGCAATCTTTTTTTAATGCTTACCGGGTTGACCCAGAAAACCATCAACCTCAGGAGTCTGCACTCTCCTTCTCTTAAGAAGGAGCGTTAAGTCTCGTTTATTATTAACCACATCGTTTAGACTATACCTTACAAAACCCATAGCAGTTGTTAAAAAAACTTCATGTTTTTTACCCACCTTTAATTGCCAACAGGACATACCTATTAATATAAGAGCTGCTGAAAAGGTAAAGTCAAAGAAAGGGATGCGTTGAGATTTTCAATCTAAAACAATTAAATACGGGAAATTTTCACGTTTCCCGCCCAGAATTTCTAGCAGAGAATAACAGGTTGTTATAATCACTTAATGTGGTCTATTGTTGGAGCAAAGAACTGTTTCAATATTTTGCGAAGATCTAACCGGATCTAAGTCATTTGAATCATCAATAATCGGAGTAGATTCTGCTTCAAATAAGCTCGCAGCGACAAATGAGGCTGAAAGATGCTCATTATTTTCTTCTTGTATGCTAATAAGCTTTTGCATTGTCGCGCTATACTTGAAGTGTGCTCTATTGTTGAACCAAAGAATTTCTTCTGTATTTGGAAAAGAGCTAACAGGGTCTATGTCAAATGATTCAGCTGTAGTGGGAGTCGCTTCTGCTTCAAATAAATTCACACCAAAGGATGACATGGTATGTGGCATTTCAAACTTGTTTGAAACATAGTCATTATTTTCTTTTTGTATTTTAATCAGCCTTTGCATTATCGCGCCATACCTAAAGGCAGACAGTTTTTTTATACCTTCTTCTTCAATACACTCGAATTCGTCCGGGAATGCTTCTGCAGACACATTTGTTTGTTTTAATAGAGCAAAAATTAACCCTGCTTTTATATAGTTCCACACCATGAAATACCCATATTTTATGACCACAAAATAGTCTAACAAAAATAATTGACACAGTCCATCTACAGTATTTTGTATTGGATGATGCTTCTTTGTTTGTTATTTGGTCGTTATGCTATACTTAATTTTATTATTACGAGGAAGATAAATAAGTATGCCTAATCTTACAAAACGTGTAACTGACGCCCTCAATATTCTGGCGTTACAGATGGATGGTGCGTATGGAAAAAGAGACATCGATGTGGCGTATAAAAAGTTAGCTAGGGTATTGCATCCAGACAAAGGGGGGACGCATGAACAATTCCTGGCTTTAAGTGAAGCCTATCAAATTGCGCTAGAGTGGGTAGAGAATCAGACTGAAGCAGGCGTGGCAAAGGTGGGCGTTAGTTTATCTGTTGCCGAAGCATTGGCGACACTGTATACGACTATTTCCTCCGTACGCGACAAATTAAATGCATACGAGACTTCGGCTAATATTCCTCTGAATCAATTGCGCACGATTTTTAATGACATCTTATATTCATTACGTGAAGATATATTAGACAATCCTCCCGATGTTGTCTGTGAGATCCTTAGGCGTCACGCGAACAATTTTAATTCTCGTATTGATAATATTTACAGTGGACCAACGCCTGCGTTTGCAGCTGTGGTTGGTGGTGCTTTCGTGACTATTGCAATGGGCATCTTGGCGCTTATGATAGCTTTATTTCCCCCAACTGGTGTTGTGCTCGGTACCTTGGCATTAAGTGGATTAGCTGTTGTACCTCCTGTTGGTGGTCTGTTATTCGGAACCCTTTGTTTTTTGCGGCGACCAATGCTGGTAAAAACCGCTTAGATCAGCAACAAGAAATGAAGAAAATAGTGACAGCGATAAACGCATTAGCCGATGCCGCTCAACAAAATCCAGAAGAAGGTAATTTTATAGCACCATCGTATTAATTTGGGATTTTTGTGATGTTTAAGCTATTTCATGGCATATGCTTCTTTAAATATTATCTCGCTTTAAGCATCTGATGTGCACATCGATACTCAAAGCGATATTGTCTAGCAGCGCGGCTTTTTCCTTTCCCTCTTGGCTCGCACGGTATAAATGAGGTGTCATTGTGAGTAAATCCGCAATCGCATCTCTTGAGTCGAGATTTATCTCAAAATTTAGCGCGCGCTTCTCAAGTAGACTAAATCCCTCTTGCAGTGGGGGAGCTTCTTTACGAGGCGGTTTCAAACTTGGGTAAATGACTTTGCGTAATTCACATAGATGCTTCTCGCCTGTATCGATCTGTACTAACAAACCACCCGGCTTCAATACTCTTGCAAACTCTGCATACATTGGGAAACCAAACAGGCAAAGTATGAGATCGAGGGTAGCAGAGACTACAGGGATGTTAGCATTACTGCCTACCACCCAAGTGGATGACTTGTCCAACTTCACGGCAGCCTGCACCGCCCATTTCGAGATATCCAGCCCTAGAATTGACAAGTCCATTCCGGTGCGTTGCAATTCGCGTAGGTAATACCCCTCGCCGCAGCCCGCATCCAAACAGCTCAGCGAGCCTTGGGTATGAGAGGCAATTATTTGAGCTAGGGCTTGGGCAATAGGTGCATAATGCCCAGCGCTTAAAAAACGTCGTCGCGCTGCGACCATCTCTTTACTGTCGCCGGGATCTTTAGAGCGCTTATGTTGCACGGGAAGCAGATGCACATAACCTTCGCGGGCCATATCAAAATTATGGCCTACTTTACAATGCCAACGCTTGTCGTTGCGCGTCAACGGGTCACCATCGATTGGACAACGCAGTGATTGAAAAGGAGTGGTGGGCATAATTGTAGTCGCTAAAGTGTGTAAGTGGCGCTGTAAGTGCAAGAATTATAAACGCGCTGCTGCCTTATTTCCAGACGTATCATGATTGACAAGGGTAGGGCTAAGCTCACTATTAATATCTAGGACTATGCAATCAACATCGATAGCATTAACATGCTTCGTTCTCAATAGAACGAAGCCTTACACTCGCATAAACTACACGTTTATAATTTTCTCAGATTATTTGCATGAAAATGCAAATGATTTTCGATAAAAGTAGCAACAAAATAATAACTGTGATCATATTTTTTATGCATGCGCAGGCTAAGTGGAACCTGAGCGTGCAAACAAGCTTGTTTGAAAAGTTGAGGTTTTAATTGCTCCTCTAAAAAGGGATCCAGCTCACCTTGATCAATAAGAATTTCCCCATGCGGCCAACCCTGTTTTTTTATTAAATAAGATGCGTCATACTGTTGCCAAGCTTGCGGGTTATCCCCTAAATACTCTCGAAACGCGTTCATTCCCCATGGTGTCGCTGTAGGTGCACATACAGGTGCAAACGCTGAAATACTTTGGAACAAGTGATTGTTTTTAATGCCAATACTTAGAGCGCCATGACCGCCCATTGAATGACCAAAAATACCCTGACGTTTTGGATTGATTGGAAAATTATCAGCAATCACTTGAGGTAATTCACAACTGATGTAAGTGTACATACGATAATGATCTGCCCAGGGCTTTTTCGTGGCATCAAGATAAAAACTTGCGCCTTCACCAATATCATATGAGGATTTGTCGCCAGGCAAATTTAATCCACGAGGACTGGTGTCTGGTATCACAATTGCCAGTCCGAGATCGGCTGCGACCCGTTGAGCACCTGATTTGGTAATAAAGTTTTGCTCGTTGCAAGTTAAACCGGATAACCAATACAGTACAGAAAAATGAGTATGCTCTATTTTTGATGGTGGAAGATAAATAGCAAAACGCATTTCGCTATTCGTTGAGGCAGACCAATGAGAGTAAACATACTGTGTTCCACCAAAACAAGCGTGAGATTCTATTAATTGACAAGTCATCTTTATCCTTAAAAGGTTAACACAGTACGAATTGATTCACCGCGACTCATTAAATCAAAGGCATCATTGATTCGTTCTATAGGCATGACATGAGTAATCAGATCATCAATATTAATCCGACCATCCATATACCAGTCAACGATCTTCGGCACATCACTTCGGCCTCGTGCACCACCAAATGCGGATCCTTGCCATACTCGTCCTGTCACAAGTTGGAACGGGCGGGTAGCTATTTCTTGTCCTGCTGGTGCAACACCTATGATAGTCGATACGCCCCATCCTTTATGACACGATTCCAGAGCTTGACGCATAAGTTCAGTGTTTCCGACACATTCAAACGTGTAATCAGCTCCTCCCTGAGTGAGTTCTGTTAAATAACCAACCAAATTCTCTTTAATTTCGTTTGGATTAACAAAATCCGTCATTCCCATTTTGATAGCGAGTTCTTTACGTTGTGAGTTGGTATCCACACCAATGATTTGAGTTGCACCAACCATACGTGCACCTTGAATAACATTAAGACCTACGCCGCCTAAACCAAACACAATGACACGGCTACCGGCTTCAACTTTAGCTGTAAAAAGAACAGCACCAAGCCCTGTGGTCACACCACAACCGATGTAACATACTTTTTCAAACGGAGCATCATCGCGGATTTTTGCCAATGCAATTTCCGGTACAACACTATAATTTGCAAACGTTGATGTTCCCATATAATGATAAAGCATTTGCCCATTTAAGCTAAATCTAGATGTTTTGTCTGGCATTAAACCTTTGCCCTGTGTTGAACGAATGGCCTGGCAAAGGTTGGTTTTACGAGACAAGCAATATTCGCATTGACGGCACTCAGGGGTATATAGTGGAATTACGTGATCACCGGGCTTTACACTCTGAACACCTTTTCCAACATCAATTACAATGCCAGCACCTTCATGTCCTAAAATAGTCGGAAAAATGCCCTCAGGATCCAAGCCGGATAGGGTGTATGCATCCGTATGGCATACGCCAGTTGCTTTTATTTCAATGAGCACTTCACCTTCTCGAGGTCCTTCTAAATCAACTGTTTCAATGACCAACGGTTTATTTGCTTCAAATGCTAAGGCTGCTTTTACTTTCATTTTAACTCCCTGTTTTTATGCTAGTGTATGATACGTTTTTTTAAAGTACTTGATAATAATCATTTGGCTGTCAAATCAATGATATAATTTATTCGTTACTCATCTTACGCTGAAGGTCATTTGATTTGCTTTTAAAAACATAAGAAACTGGAGAATAAATTGCTTCGACGTTATTTAAAAGAAAAGGTCTCTGCTGCATTTTTTCAAGCTCAATATAGAGTTCAACCGCCCATAAAAGTTGAACGTCTTCATTTTTTTGAAAAAACATACGGCGTACATATATTACTAGAGTCCAAACCAACAAATAATGGGCGAATGGTTAAAGAATTAAAGATTTGCCGAAACGACAGAACGACAACTAAATCTATTGCTTTATTTCAGGGAACGAATGCATTGATTGATGAGCATAAAATAGAAAATGCTTGTCGTTTGGCCGTGAAGCATGGCGATTATGACATTTATATGCGACATTATCCCGGTGCTGGCGAAGGTAGGGTGAGCAATTTTTCCACAAATGACATTACTGACGATTCAGTTGAGTTTCTGAAACGTTTAGCTAAGCATTACGATATCGTTTATGTGAAAGCTATTTCTATGGGGGCCGCTATAGCAAGTTTCTCTGTTGCTGAGTGTCATCGAATTGGATATAAGAATGTTTATGGTCTTTTTGCTCAAACATATAGTAGTTTTGCCTTACTTCTAGCAAGTAGAGTGTCTTGTCCAGAGATAGCTTATCCATTTTTCAAACTATTAGTAATGTTTACTGACTTTGATTTCACACCAGTAAAACACTATTTGGAAATCCCAGAAACAAATAAATACGCTTATCGAGTTGACGGCGATACTGTGATTCCGAAATCCGCTTCATTAGTGGAGCATCCTGAGGTACGATCGAATGTTTTGAAACAAAAGACGTGCGATAACGCGAATTCTCATTATTTTAAAACGATTGCATTTTATAATCATCGATCTGTATTCAAGCCAGTGGAGGGTAGTCCAAAAGATCCCCACAGCATCTCTGAACATGAGGTTTATTTTGTTGAAAATGATAATGCTCATATAACCGCAAAAGATGTAGGCGATTTTTATGTTGAATACATTGAACATCATAAAAACGAACATAAAAATCATGGAATATGATATATCGTTTTGCTTGGTATACGTTTTAACTAGCCGCACTTCGTAAAGCAACGTCTTGGATAACCAAGGTTTGTTGACATATATGGACCCTAATTAAAATAAACTATTTATAATAAATATGGTAAATCACATAAAGTCTATATAGATATTTTTTTTGATAACAGCTGATATTTTACAGCAGCGAGATTGGGTTTATTTGATTGAACATAATCAATCATTATATTTTGAGCTTGATGTAATACATTATTTAAGCTTGGGGGGGGGGCGTTGTATTACGATGCTCTGCAGCGTGTAAAATTCGTTCAGCTGATTCTTGAGTATAGTTAGAAGCTCATGGAGGTATACTACCCAGTGGGCGCGAACTATTATTCTAGTTTTGATTCAAGCGTTACCTACTTGGATGGTGTTGTTGGTAGATGCAAACAGCAGAATGTTGGTCTGGTTATGAATTATCAACTTGGTTTTTGGACGCGTGTCGTGACAAGCAGCTGCAAATAATTGCACTTGCTGCCCGAAAGACCTTTGAGCCGCGACAAGACGTTAGATAGTCGGGCCATGAGGCAACTCGTACAAATAAATTAACTTTGACACGACAGAGCTTTGCTGATAAAATATTGAACACTATTGGCTTTTATTGGAATGTCATTGTGTTTATCTATGAGTTTAAGTCAACTAACAGTTTAATTACTAAAATAGTTATTTCAGGTTTGAATCTTACTGTTTATACTAACAAACCAATGGCCCAAGAATTAAATGGCATAGCTAAAAAATTCAACTTAAAAAGCCCTGTTTCTGGCGATCATCCAAGACATGAATTTTGCCATAATAACTATATTGGCTTTTCATCACGCGGCGATTTAATTCCACATAAACATTGGAGATTTAATACTATTAGCTTAATTAGCGAGATTCCTAGTCAAATGAAAGAACTGTTTGATTTTTTAATTGAGAGGCAACAAGATAGTACCATGAGAAAGTTGGAGTTCGATAACCTCCTGCACGCATTAAATCAAGAAAGATTATCATATGGACATGCTGTTTTTCCAAAAAAAATACAGGATGCACTTGAGAATTATGATATTACATCGCCTTATATTTCACCTCTTGAATACAAAGATTTTTTTGCAGCTTTAAATAGTTATTACAATCAAAAATATAACATTCAACTAAATTCACTCATCACGCATACTGAAGATTTTTTGGGTACTCATTGGGATGTTATTTATATGAAAGATGAGTGTGGATTTGGACAGATTATAAACCAACAAGAACAAAATAAGGTGGATTACTACAGAACATTAGTGGATTTAAAAAATACCTTA
>CAZNVR010000097.1:0-7331 GCA_964576655.1 uncultured Legionella sp.
GCTTGGTAAAACCTCATTTAATAGAGATGATGCGGCAATGAACGCTAAAAATGACTGTGAAAAGTCCAGTTTAGTACCTGGCAGTTGTTATCTTAATTTTTTAACGTGTAAAAATTTAAATAAGCTTTAAGGCGTTTATGTATTGCATCGGATTAACAGGAACCATTGCCAGTGGCAAATCAACGATTGCTCATTATTTTCAACACTTAGGCATTGATATGATTAGTGCTGATCAAATAGCCAGACAATTGGTTACACCTGGAACAACTGCTTTCACATGTATCATCAATCACTTTGGCCATGAGCTACTCACATCAACAGGCGAGCTCAATCGCAAAGCACTACGTGAATTAATTATAAACGATGCGCGTCAACGCCAATGGCTTGAACAGCTCTTACATCCTTTAATTCGAAAAAAGATTCAACAAGCTGTTGCACGATGCACAAGCGCTTACTGCATCATTGAGATTCCTCTACTGATAAACAAGCAAGACTACCCATATCTTAATCGAATATTGCTAGTATTAGCCGATAAAGACACGCAAATTGCTCGTATCATGACCAGAGACAATGCCACACACGACGCTGCATGTGCCATATTAGCCACCACCCAACACTTGGACGAACAACGCAAAGCCATTGCCGATGACATCATTATGAACAATACATCTATCCAAGATTTAAATATACAATTAACCCAACTGCATACACTCTATCTTCGTCAAGCATTAAAGTAGGTTGGTTGGGCCTTGGCCCAACACGTCAAGGGTGTATTATTCACTTAAGGTATTAATCACTAAGAGGCAGAAAAAACTGAGCAACATCTTCATCGGTTAATCCCACACCGCCATCGGTTTTATTGGATAAAACACCATCAAATAGTGCGCGCTTTTTATCCTGAATAGCCAAAATAGATTCTTCTACTGTACCAGCTGTAATGAGCTTATAAACAAACACTGGATTTTTTTGGCCAATGCGATGACTTCTATCCATGGCTTGCTCCTGCACAGCAGGGTTCCACCATGGATCATATAAAATAACGGTATCCGCACGAGTTAAATTTAAACCTGTGCCACCTGCTTTTAAACTAATTAAGAAAATAGGCACCTTACCTTCTTGAAAACTACGAACAAGATGCTGTCTATTTTGAGTTTGCCCTGTGAGCTTCATATAGTCATATTGACGTGAAATTAACTCTTCTTCGATCAATTTTAACATGGAGGTAAATTGTGAAAAAACTAAAACAGAACGCCCTTCCTCCATTAAGTTATCTAACAATTCCATTAATGTATTTAATTTAGCAGAATTACCATGCGCCATGGCCGCTTCTGGTAAAGAAAGTAATCGTGGATCACAACAGACTTGCCGAAGCTTTAGCAATGCATCTAGTAATACAATTTGGCTTTTTCCTAACCCTTGTTTAGCAATGGCTTCTCGTACTTTTTTCTCCATCGTCATGCGAATCGCTTCATACAGATCCCGTTGAGTACCTGTTAATTCAACCATACGAGTCATTTCAGTTTTAGCAGGCAATTCCTGTGCCACTTGATTTTTAGTGCGACGTAGCATAAACGGTTGGACACGACGAGCCAAAAGCTCTCGACGCTCATTATCCGCTTGTTTTTCAATTGGTACTCTGAAAAATTGTCGAAACTGTTTGGCATCGCCTAATAATCCAGGCATTAAAAAATGAAACAAAGACCAAAGCTCACCTAAATGATTTTCAACCGGTGTACCAGAAAGACATAAGCGATGTTTCGCTTGAAGTTGCTGGATAATTTGCGTAGTTTTAGTTCGAGCGTTTTTAATGAATTGCGCTTCATCCAGAATTAAATAATAAAAACGATAGGCTAAAAATCGCTTTTTATCTCGCTGAATTAATCCATAAGTTGAAATTACTAAATCATACTTATCAAAATTAACTTGATGTCTGTCTGCACCATGAAACACCAAAACCTTTAATTGGGGTGCAAAACGTGCCGCCTCATCATACCAATTACCCATTAAACTTGTAGGGGCTATGATTAACGTTGCTTTTTTCATTCGCCCTTGTTCTTTTTCATATTGTAAATGAGCCAATGTTTGTATCGTTTTTCCTAAACCCATGTCATCAGCTAATACACCTGAGAAATGATTGGCTCTTAAAAATTGTAACCAATTCAATCCTTGGTGTTGATAATCACGTAACGAGGTCTTTAATCCCTGAGGTAAAGTTATTTCAGGTAATGAGGTTAAATCAACCAAACGCTGTAATTGGGCACGCAACTCTTCTGTGCCTCGCCAACGACCTGTGGTCGCAGCAACGGCTTGTTCTGCTTCTTGCATTAATAATACTTGGTAACGTTGAAGCTCTATATCTGATTCATTAACCGCTGACCCACGAAGACTGTATTGAAGCAATAAACGAAGTAAGGGTTTAATACGACCGACTTCAATTTGAAGTGTTTTTCTTGCGTTGATAGGCAACTTAACCAACATGTTATTGGGTAAATCATCCAGTGTTTTTTTATCCCAACGATTAATTAAATCAGCAACTAACGGTACAATACTGACATTTTCCCCATCCACTAAAATCCCTAGTTGATAAGCAAAAAAATCATGCCCTCGTTCATGTAAATCGGAATACCAGACTAAATCATCCGCATTCAAAATTTCTTCTTGTATAAACGTTGTTGCATTGCTTTGCATGCCAATCAGTTGGCTATCTAACGACGCGTTATGTTTTTGAAAACCTTGTTGAGGAAAACCTGGAATATTTTCTTTTTCCTGCAAAGACAACAAACATGAAACAGCATGCTCACAATTGGAACGAGCAGAGCAAGCACATCGAGATGGACTAGCAGGCCAGGCTCTTAAATCAATATGCACATCAAATATTTGCCCTTCGTTTCCCTTCACTCGCCCTTTTAACAAGCCATCACTTAAACGAATATTAAGCACATGACCATGCTGGGCATGATCTTGTCCGCGCTTTAAAACAACTGCAGGAAACACGTCAACCATCCGCAATAGCGCCGCTTTCAACATAAATAATTAACCATTTTTTAGCCAAGCAATCATTTTAACTAAAAATTGGAGAGATAGGGTAACTTTATTTTATTTCTGGGTATAATTGACCTTATTTCGTTGTGTGGATCATTCACTATTATGCAAAATACATTGTCCGTATTGATGGCTCAAATCAATCCCATGGTTGGTGCGATAGAACAAAACACTCAATCCATCATCGATGTGATTTTGACGCATCAACAATCACACGATGTGATTGTTTTTCCTGAGCTAACCATTACCGGTTACTCTCCTGAAGACTTATTATGTCGAGATGAGTTATTTAAACGTGTTCATCATGCATTACAGGCTATTATCAATATCACACAAGACTGTCATGTCATTGTGGGGCATCCATCGTTTGAACAGAACAACTATTATAATTCAGCCAGTATTTTATTTAATAACGAGCGTATTGCCCTTTATCATAAACAACATTTACCCAATTATGGCGTTTTTGATGAGCTGCGTTATTTTTCTAAAGGAATTCAAACATGCCTTTTTACGATTAAAGGGTTTAAAGCAAGCGTATGCATTTGTGAAGATATGTGGCATCAAGGTCCCGTAGAACAAGTAGTAGCAGCAGGCGCTGACATTTTATTTAGTCTCAACGCATCGCCTTTTGATGAGACTAAATCTGCACAACGTGAATCGTTATTACGCCAACATGCACAAGCAGGGTTAGCGATTGTGTATGTAAATCAGGTCGGTGGACAAGATGACATCGTATTCGATGGGCAATCCATGGCATTCGATAGCACAGGCATGCTATGCGCACGCTCTAAAGCATTTGAAACACAGTTACAAACACTCACCCTTATTGAACAATCCACATCACTGCTTATCCATGGCCATATTACACCTCAACTCAGCCATGATGCGCTTATTTATCAGGCTCTTGTTTGCGGATTACGTGATTATGTTGAAAAAAATAAATTTCCAGGGGTATTATTAGGCTTATCAGGCGGTATTGATTCAGCGCTTACATTAGCCTTGGCTGTTGATGCATTGGGCGCCTCACGTGTACATGCAGTCATGCTACCCTCTCGTTACACAGCCAACATCAGCTCAGAAGACGCCTTATCACAGTTAAACACCCAACAAGTCCCACACTCAACATTGTCCATTGAACCAGCATTTGAAACCCTATTAACAACCTTACGCCCTGCATTTAACAACAAAACACCCGATATAACTGAAGAAAATATGCAGGCACGTATTCGCGGTTTACTACTCATGGCCCTATCGAACAAAACCGGCTACATGCTGCTTACCACGAGCAACAAAAGTGAAGCCGCTGTTGGTTACTCCACGCTCTATGGCGATATGTGTGGTGGTTTTTCACCCCTGAAAGATGTTTTAAAAACACGTGTGTATGATTTAGCTCGTTACCGTAACCGCATTAGCGCTATCATTCCTGAACGAGTGATTGAACGCGCACCTACAGCAGAACTAGCACCCAATCAACTCGATCAAGACTCGCTGCCTGATTACGGTACGCTTGATGCCATTTTATACGCCTATATTAATGAACGACTTGAAGCAAATGAAATCATTGCCCGTGGTTATAACCCCGATGATGTAAGGCATATTATTCGTCTTATTAAACGCAACGAGTATAAACGCCGTCAATCTGCTCCAGGCATTAAAATATCTACGTGTTCATTTGATCGTGACTGGAGATACCCAATTACCTCAGGATTTTAACCAATTGTTATCATCGTCTACAAATTATGTCTGCGATCGTTTATAATACAGCATTCTTCATACGAGTTATTATTTTATTGTGTTTGTTGCCTGCGGACTTAACCACAAAACAGCTCCTTTGAGTGTGCGTGAAAAAATTGCATTCCCTGTTGCTATGCAAGAAACACTACTTAATCAGTTGGTGGGTTTACCTGCGGTTAATGAAGCGGCTATTTTATCAACATGTAATCGCACTGAAATCTATTGCGACACTGATGAACCACAACAAATTATTTCCTGGTTGGCTCAAGAGCATCAACTGCCAGAAGAAACCATCGAACCGTTTTTTTACATGCATCAGGGCGAGGAGGGTGTTCGCCATCTTCTACGAGTTGCTAGTGGACTCGACTCCATGATGGTCGGTGAGCCACAAATTTTAGGCCAAATGAAGCAAGCCTATCAGCAAGCCTGCGAGGCTGGCACCATTCAACAACATCTTCGGAACATTTTTCCTTATGTGTTTGGCGCGAGTAAACGAATTAGACATCAAAGTGGTATTGGCAAAAATCCTGTCTCTATTGCATATGCAGGCGTTCAATTAATTAGCCAATTATTTTCTGATTTTACCACCTTAAATGTTTTTATTATTGGCTCAGGAGAAACCTCTTCTCTTGTCGCAAAATATTTGCAACAGCAAGGCGTAAAACGCTTTATGGTTGCCAGTAGAACATATGAAAATGCTCTTCAACTGGCCAGTACCTTTGCAGGAGAAGCCATTACAATAGGAGATATTCCTGAATATCTCTCAAAAGCAGACGTCGTGATTAGTGCTACCGCATGCCCACTGCCTTTTATCAGTAAACGTTTAGTTAAAAATGCGTTAGAACAACGCCTTAATGCCCCCATGTTTTTTCTTGATTTAGCTGTACCTCGTGATATTGAAGCGGATGTTTGTGAATTAGATGGCGCGCATCTTTATAACTTGGATGATCTACAACTAATGATTGAAACCGGTATGAACGAGCGTCGTATAGCAGCGCTACATGCCGAACAATTGATTGAAAGTGAATTAGAAAATTACATCCGCTGGTATCGTTCTTTGCGTGCTAACAATGTGATTTGTGATTATCGAACTCAAATGCAGCAGCTAGCACAACGTGAACTTCAACGTGCGTTACAACAACTCTCAACAGGCCAGTGTCAATATACGGTACTGACTGAATTTTCTGAACGCCTGGTCAATAAACTCACGCACAAACCTACGGTGGGATTACGTCGCGCAGCCAGAGATGATAGACCTGAGTTACTTGATTTAGCGCATTACCTTCTTAACACATCAGCAGAAGCCCCTATCTCATGAAAACATCACTTAAATTAAAACTTGAACACCTGCTTGAGCGTTTCCAGGAAATTGGACGCCTATTATCCGAATCGTCTGTCATTGCTGATCAAAACCAGTTTAAAAATTTATCCAAAGAATATGCCCAATTAGAGCCTGTTGCTGCATGTTATGAGCTTTACCTACACGCGTGTGACAATCTAGCCAACCTTCAAGACATGTTAAATGGTGATGATAAAGACATGGCTGAAATGGCTGAAGAAGAAGTGGATGAAGCTAAAGAACGCGTGCATCAGTTAGATGATGAACTACAATGGCATTTAATTCCTAAAGACCCCGATGATGAACGAAATATTTATTTAGAAGTTCGCGCAGGCACAGGTGGCGATGAAGCAGCTATTTTTGCAGGAGACTTATTTCGGATGTATAGTCGTTATGCTGAAAATCAAGGCTGGCCTATTGAGGTGATTAGCGCAAGTCATGGTGAGCATGGTGGCTTTAAAGAAATCATTGCTAAAATCTCAGGCCAAAATGTCTATGCTCAACTTAAATTTGAATCAGGAACACACCGTGTGCAACGCGTTCCTGCAACCGAGTCTCAAGGCCGTGTACATACATCAGCATGTACAGTAGCCATAATGCCAGAAGTCGATGAAATTGATGATGTTCAGATTAATAGCGCCGATCTACGCATAGATACTTATCGTGCCTCTGGTGCAGGGGGACAGCATATTAATAAAACAGACTCCGCTGTTCGTATCACACATATTCCAACAGGTGTTGTCGTTGAATGCCAAGATGAACGTTCCCAACATAAAAATCGTGCTAAGGCCATGGCACTTTTAAAATCCAGAATATTAAATGCTCAACAAAGCAAACAACAACAAGAACAGGCAGACACCAGGAAATCATTGGTAGGCAGTGGCGATCGCTCAGAACGTATTCGCACGTATAATTTTCCTCAAGGCAGGCTCACCGATCATCGGATTAATTTAACCATTTATCAGCTGACAGAAATTATGGAAGGTCATATTTCAAGTGTTGTTGATGCATTAAAACGTGAATATCATGCCGAGCTACTCGCAGAACTGGGTCGTAATGAGTCAAATTAAACAAATACTTGAAAAGGCTGTTCATACATTAACGAAAAGTAGTTCAAGCCCACGTATTGATGCGGAATTGCTCTTGGCCAAAACACTTAACGTTTCCCGAACTTATTTTTATTCACATCCTGAATATGTTTTAACTCCATTAGAGC
>CAZNVR010000098.1:0-7281 GCA_964576655.1 uncultured Legionella sp.
TAGAGTCAACCTCATCAACAATTGCAAAATTAAGCTCACGCTGAACTTTATCTTGTAAATTAAATGCCATATTGTCGCGCAAATAATCAAAGCCAAACTCATTGTTTGTTCCGTATAAAATATCTGCTTGATAAGCCAATTGCTTTTCATTATGAGGCATATCCGGAAAAATCACGCCGACATCCAAGCCCAAAAAATTAAATACAGGACGCATCCATTGGCTATCACGACGGGCTAAATAATCATTTACAGTGACAATATGCACACCACGTCCATCAATAGCATTCAGATAAGCAGGCAGTGTTGCAACCAATGTTTTACCTTCACCGGTACGCATTTCAGCAATATTACCTTCATGCAATACCATGCCTCCAATCATTTGCGTATCAAAATGTCGAAGACCTAACGTACGCACCGATGCTTCTCTTACCACCGCAAATGCTTCGGGTAAAATTGCATCTAATGATTCACCTTGTTCAAGACGTGCTTTAAACTCTGCTGTTTTAGCGCCCAATTGCTCATCTGTTAATGCTTGCATTTTAGGTTCAAATGCATTGATAACTAGTACACTTGTTTCCATACGCCGTAAAATACGCTCATTACGACTACCAAACATCCTCTTCATTAACGTACTCAGCATGATTTTGATAATCCTCGTTGTGATCCGATATTGGGATATATAATTTAAAACAGTGTAATCTACTAGAATTTTTATAGAAATACCATGGCAAACGCAGCTCATGTGAAGACACAGCCATTCAAGCTCTCATTCAACAGCTAAAGTGCGAATTTAAAAAACATTAAGGTTTTTTTATGGCATCAAATGAGGAAAGTAATAACTGTTTTTTGAAATCGGTTATGATCTGTATTAGCTCATCCTGGCAGGCAGCCTTAATACTAAGCATATTTTGAACATGATTATAATGATGTTCTATGTGATGCTCGTCTATCATCTGAAGAAGCCCATCAAAAACAAACAAACTGGGCTTGGATGTAAATTTAATATCATACCAAGCCGTTTGCTCATTTAACTCGACAAACAAAACAGGTGCAAACAAGGATTGAAATTTATGCAACAACTCATCTGTATGGGTATTTTTTTTCTTAGGAGGTGCGTTATTAAATCGATATCGATCGGACTTAAGCTCTGTAGAAGGGCTATAGTCTCCTTTTATTACCTTAGCAAAATCTGCCGCAAAAAGTTCTTCCTCATGCATTAACGCATTAACCAATGATTTGAATAATGATGGATTTTTCTTTAAGAGGTGCTCTGCTCGCGCCATTTCTTGCTGCAAAATATTTTCAACATCTTGATAGGTATCCAATCCAGTTAAGGTTGTTCCCATTCCTTCATGTGCAATAAGTTCTATCGCTTGCTGACGAGCGACAAAAATATCACTCGCAGCTCCCAATTGTTGACGGCCATAAATACGCTCTGCTGCTCGACCCGCAAGAGAGGTACAAATAGTATTTCGGTATACCTGCTGAGTCATCGAATCATGTTCATTGATAATATATTCTGTTCTTCCTAGTGAATCTCCTATTTGAAGAATAGATATTTTATACAACGGAACACCTAATAAATAGGCCACCAGTGCATGTCCAATTTCATGCTGAGCCATTTTAAGCTTTTGTGTTCCAGGTAATGAACGTCCCAGACATCCATACCGGATCATTGAACGGGCTACATCAAAATGGATTAATGTAAGCTCATCACTACTCGCTCGTATAGCCAGCATATTCGCCTGATTAACCCAACGAGCCAATGTTGCACCAGAAAAATTAACACTAATTGAGGCTAAATGGTTAAGATTTATCGTTTTATCCAGTGGCTTATGTTCAACTAATGATTTTATAATCTCTAAACGTTCGGACTGATTAGGCAGCAACATGCGAACCTGTTTATCAAATCGGCCAAAATAATTCACGGCTGTATTAGGATTATCTACATGATTTGTAGTTGCAATAACAACAACACCCGCAGGCGTATTAGATAACAATGAAAACAATTGATTAACAATAGCATGATCTTTACGTTGATTGGTGCTGTTGGGTAGAGGACAACGTATTCCTGCAATAGAGTCAATTTCATCCAAAAGCAAAACACATGGCGTATTTTTTGCAGCCAGATCAAATATATCTCGTAGTTTTTCTTCAGCACTACTCACCCAATTATCAAAAAGTGCTAAAGCACTTACTGAAATCATTGGCACGCCAGAATGACCTGCAACAGCCTCAGCCATCAAGCGTTTACCTACACCCGGCGGGCCACTTAATAATACGCTTTTTGGAGCAGTTATTCTGTGAGTAAGAAATAATTTGGGGTTTTGTAAATAATAAACAATATCCGATAAACTATTTTTAGCATCAACATAGCCACCGAATGTATCAAAATCAATAACTGGCTTTTTAATTTCATAGATAGCGGCATAAGCCTCATTGGCAACAAAACGCCGATGTGATTTATTAAAAAAAGGATAATAAGCGATATTACCCTGAATGAATGAGGCGGATGATTTGCGTATGCGATGAAACATCAATAACGACCGTAAGGATTTTTTGTGGGTAAATCAATGCAGTGAGCAAACTCTGATAATGTTAACTGCTCGGTTGTCATTGAAACCGATGTTTGATCCATCACCGACTCACCGAATTTATAGATCACGCGCTCTCTGCCTTGGCAGGTTTTTAAATCAGTTTCTAGTGCACGGGCTTTAATTGTAATATTTTTTTCCTGATAACGCGTAATGGCATCAGCACCATGTCTGTTTTCAAGCATGGTTAGGGTTTGATTAGGTGATAAAATCAACGCCGACGCATTGTTTCCTCCAAATCCCTTTGAATTTAAAATAACACCTTGAATATCAGCACCTTTTTCACCTACATATAAATGATCGGTTAAAATATTTAAATTGGATTGATACACATCGTCTGCAATATGATCAATGGTTTTAATACCAGGAATCCAGCCATACTGCCAAACTCCTAAGGCGGCAACCAATTGATCACCTGCGGCTGTACTCACGGAATGCCCCACATACGATTTAATTGCAGCAACAGGCCATTGTTTAATTGAAAATGTTTTAGCAACTTCGTTTAAAATGTGACTTTCTGTGGTTCGATTTTGTGGTGTGCCTGTGCCATGCGCATGAACATAAGTCTTTTGTAACCCATCCTCACCTAAAATGGCTTTGGCCAAAGCTGTGGCTTTAGCAACCGTAATATAATTACCAATACCAGGCCCTGCAATTGATTTTTTATTTGCATCTGCATTCACAAATACATCCGCAACAGAACCATAAATCGTAGCCCCTAATTTAAGTGCCAATTCATCATCCATTAATACAACAAATTGCGCAGCTTCCGCCAAGGTAAAGCCTGCATTACTTGAAAAGGGTCGACATGCGCGACGATTATCTGCAACATCACTTTTATCCAATGCACAGAGATCATCATCCGTAGCTAACGCACTCATCACACGAAACCCTTCTATCACCTCAGGCACAATCGGTGCTTCGGAATTACCCACAATCACAACGCGTGCTTTACCAGATTGAATATCCTGTAGTCCTTGTCTTAAATTGTATAAAAACGTAGCGCAGGCCCCTACGTTATTACCTGTAGTACCCACACTGTTAATAATATAACTATTGATAAAATCAGCAGGCATTTCTGCTAACGATAACGCCATCATTTTGGAGTTAATACGATTACCCATTAACGGTTGCCCAACAAGCCCTGCCAGTGAATGCTCATCAATTTGTGATAAAGCACTTCCACCATAGACAGCAACATCATCCGGTTTAATGTGAGTTAGTATTTCATCCCACTCTAAACCAAGCGAATTAAGAGCATCCGATGCACCATATACAGCTAACTTTAGGCCACGTGGATGATTCGGTGAATTGTATAACAAGCCTGGTTCAAAACCGGAAGGCAGCCCTCCTGCACTACTTACAGCCAGTTTCATTGTATCTGGCAGTAATATATCCAGCTCCCCTTTTACATGCACTCGAACTTCATTATTATCTAATTCTTCAATAACACAATCTTGAGCTAATTGAGCAGGTAATTTAGCTTTTTTAATAATAAAAGAAGACGAATGAGAGAGAGTATCCAGGCGTGCTTTATGATGACAACGAACGTTATCTGGATCAAATAACTCTATTTTACGAACCAATGTACCTTGCTTGATGGTCTCAATATCCGCTTCAGACACACCTGTTCCATCACCAATCCCCATACGATTGGCAAAATCAGACCATGTGTTGGCCAATTCTTGAGGAGATAGCACGTCGCTAATCATACGCTTATAGCTATGAAATCCTGACGTACGACCTGCTGAGTTAATTCCACCCAATCCAACAATTACTGGCAATTTTATCATTATAATTTACACACTTTTGATTGATACAAAAACAAATAGATGCATGCTAGTCGACAACGCTTGGGCTGTCAATCAAGGCCGTGTTCATCTCAAGCTCTGCAAGCCAGGAGATTGCCTCATACAACGCACCACAATCATTTAAACGTTGCACTTGTCCTAAACGCTCCTTCCAGGCACGAGAACCGGGCATCGCATGAGCCATATTAAAAATAGGCTTTAATAGTAAACTCATGGGAACATGTGCTGAATGAACTGATTCGACATACGAAAAATACTGTAACAATACGTCTGTTCTTGAAATTAATGGCACATGAGGAAATAAAGCATGATGTATCTGCGCTAAAGCATAGGGATTTTGGCATACAAGACGACCTAACATCACACCATCCACATGATCTAAATGATGATGGATCTCATCGAGTGTATTGATATTGCCATTAATTACAATAGGAATCGTTGGTATTTCTTGTTTGATTTGGTACACGTAATCGTAATGCAAGGGAGGAATGGTTCTATTTTGTTTCGGATTCAAGCCATGTAACCACGCCTTGCGTGCATGCACAATCAACTTATCACACCCAGCATCAACCAGTGTATGAGCAAATGATGCAAAAAAATCATAACTGTCTTGAGCATCAATACCAATACGTGTTTTAGCAGTCACAGGAATATTAACCGCTTGTTTCATCGCACGAATACACTCAGCAACGTGTTCAGGCTCCGCCATTAAACATGCACCAAATCGCCCGGCTTGCACCCTGTCACTAGGACACCCCAAATTCAAATTAATTTCTGAAAAACCTTTTTCCTCAGCACGTTGCGCACATTGAACCAACCCCTCTTGACAAGCACCTCCCAATTGCAAAGCAAGTGGTGTTTCCAACGTATGAAAGCCCAAGGCTCGTTGAGGATTATTTGCCACAGCCCCAACCGTTTGCATTTCTGTGTAGAGTAATGCATGAGGTGCTAACATGCGCATAAAAAGGCGAAAATGCGTGTGCGTCCAATCGATCATGGGTGCTACAGAAAGGCTTGAGATAAGACTGTTATTCATATAAAACAATATCCTGTTAAATCAATGTGGTTATTATAACGCATTTATGATATTGTTCAAAATATACGCTTATGGATTACACACATGCACACTCTGCCCCCTAATTTTATTGATCAAATAAAAAACTATCTTTTAGAATTACAAAATACGATTTGCCACTCCCTGGAACAACTAGATGGCTCCAGCCAGTTTATAGAAGATGCCTGGATGCGTGTAGAAGGCGGTGGAGGACTAACTCGTATTATGCGAAATGGTGCGGTATTTGCATCTGCTGGTGTTAATTTTTCTCATGTATCGGGTGAAAAACTTCCTCCCTCAGCAAGTATTAACCGGCCCGAACTAGCAGGTTGTCGTTTTTCAGCCTTGGGCGTGTCTGTTGTTGTTCACCCTGAAAATCCTTATGTGCCCACAACACATGCCAATGTACGTTTTTTTGTGGCAGAAAAAGAAGGTGTACCAGCCGTCTGGTGGTTTGGTGGTGGATTTGATTTAACCCCTTATTATGGTTTTAAAGAAGACTGCGTCCATTGGCATCAAACCGCCAAAGATGCCTGCATGCCTTTTGGTGAGTCAATTTATCCTGATTTTAAAGCATGGTGTGATCGATATTTTTATATCAAACATCGTAATGAGGCGCGTGGTATTGGTGGCGTGTTTTTCGATGATTACCATGCCCACAGTTTCGAGCACAGTTTTTCTCTGATGCAAAGCATTGGCAATCATTTTATGAAGGGGTATCAACCTATTGTTGAACGTCGTAAACACCTTGCTTATGGAAAAAGAGAAAAAGCATTTCAATTATACCGACGTGGTCGTTATGTGGAGTTTAATTTGGTTTACGACCGAGGCACGCTGTTTGGTTTACAATCTGGTGGACGCACGGAATCGATACTGATGTCATTACCACCAACAGTTAACTGGAGTTATAACTGGCAACCTGAAATAAATAGTCCTGAAATGAGCTTGTATACTGATTATTTACCCATAAAAGAATGGGTGTAACGCACCACAAAAAAATCATCGAATTATGGTATCGCCCTGCTCGATAGCATCCATATGAATAGCTGGCTGTCGTCCCCGGATACGCGCGGGGACCACAGCTTATAGTGACGCTGGGGTCAACAAGCCCTATAAAGATCGGGTCTTTAAGCTGGCTCTGCGCACTCTTCAGCAACAGCTACTTCTAGTGCTTTAAGGCCTTTAGGTCCTTTATCAACAAGATAGCTAACGGAATCATTTTCGTGCAATGTTTTGAACCCTACACCTTGTATATCTTTGTAATGTACAAAAATATCTTCGCCCTGTTCATTCAGAATAAATCCAAATCCTTTTTTTTCATTAAACCATTTTACCTGGCCAATCTTTCGTGACATATCCTTATCCCCTGTTTAATATTTGCCTAACCCTATAGGATGGCTCTTTATGTTAGGTTACAATAAACAACACCAAACTTAGCATAACATTTTTTTCTTTATTGTTAAGTTTTTTTTTAAAAAATTCAATCAATCAGGATCACCATTACCCAAATCGTTAAGATTGCATTACCACAAGGAGCTCAGATGAAGGATGATTTTATTCGTTTGGCATTAGACTGTAATGTTCTAAAATTCGGTAGTTTCACACTAAAATCAGGCCGTATAAGTCCTTATTTTTTTAATGCCGGATTGTTCTACCAAGGCGAAGCATTATTAAAGCTTGGCCAATTCTATGCACAAACGCTGATAAATCATGGCATTGATGTTCAACATTTATTTGGCCCTGCATATAAAGGCCTTCCATTAGCTACCACAACAGCCATAGCACTGGCTCATCAAGGCATTCATACAACGGTTACATTTAA
>CAZNVR010000099.1:0-7278 GCA_964576655.1 uncultured Legionella sp.
ACTCAGATTGTTTAGACATTAAGGCATCTACTGCAACATCCTCAACACCAACACCGCCTGTATCTACAACAATAAATGGTTTTTTTTCAAATACAGCATCACCATACTGCCGATCTCGAGTTAAACCAGGAAAATCAGCAACAAGTGCATCTTGAGTACGAGTAATACGATTAAAAAGAGTCGATTTCCCAACATTAGGACGACCTACTAAAGCAATGACAGGAATCATGTTATTAACTCACAGAAATACAATTTAATTTACCATTCGCTGTCATTACATACACGCGGTGGCCTGAAACGCTCGGTGATATATCAATGGCTCCACTAAGCTGTGTGCGTGCAATAATCTCACCATTTTGAGTAGAAAGAAGATGCAAGTAACCTGTTCTGTCACCCACCACCAATCGATTTCCCATTAATACAGGCTCTGATAAACCACGAGCTTTTAGTGACACTTGCTTCCATTTAACTTGACCATTATGAATATCATAAGCCCACAATACATCATGACTATCGGTCATATAGAGTGTGTTTCCATCAATCGCCATGTTTCGATAAGTAGATGCGGGTTTATTCCATAAAAATTGTCCATTCTCAAGTGACAACGCACCCACATACCCTTGATAACTAGCTAAATAAGCAACACCTGAACGCACAATGGGATCAGCATCAATATCAACCAAACGCTCAACATCACTAGACCCACTAGCATAAGCAATACTGCGTTGCCATAAAACATGACCAAAATTAATATCAATGGCATCTAGCTTACCATCTGAAAAACCAACTAAAACGACCGGCCCCATGACAACAGGCGATGAACTGGCTTTTAAAATTAAACTCGGTGAACCATGATCAACCACCCAAATCTTTTTGCCTGTTAATAAATCAAACGCATATAAGTTACCATCAATGGATTTAACAATGACTTTATGATTTGCAATAGCAGGTTTAGACAACGAATCACTGGATAATCGAGCTTGCCATACTTGTTGACCATCAGCTTGTTTCAACAACACAACCTGAGCTGCGTTTGTTGCCACGGCAATAAAATGATCTGCAACGGTAGGCCCACTGGCAATGCCTGAATTCAATTGTTTTGACCACAATACCTGGCCACTTGTTTTATTAATCGCCTGAATTAAACCACTTGCATCCGCTGTATATAGAATATCACCCTTGATTACAGGCTTTAATTTCAAATAGGTACTTGCTTTTTTACCTTTACCAATGGTTGTTGACCATTCAATATCCATCACGGCTTTGGGAGTAGTTATTGCAACTAAAGGCGTAGGCTTGGGGGTATTGTCTTTACCCAAAATATAATTATCAATTTGCGTGCATGCTTGTAATAAGACAACTAATCCTATCATCACCCAATTTTTTTTCATCAAATCTTACCTCAATATGTAAAAACCATATGTGCACAAACCTCTTGTTCACAACGTCCTGTTGTTTATTCGCAAACGCTATTTTATATTATGCCGACTGCGTTAAAACCGAAACATCATTTGCTTTCATTTCCAAAAACACATTACCCAAGCCTTTTGCTTGTACTTCATTTAACGCAGCACGATACGCACTTTCAGCAAGAGCATATTGCTTTTGAGCCACATAAATATCCCCTTTTAATTCATTTACAATCGGTAAAAAAGATACGTCGTTGACCAAGGCCAATTCGCTCAATGCAGCATCATATGATTTTTCAGCAATCAAGAGGCGGGCTAATCGAATTTTTGCAGTTTGTTGTAAAATAGGGGCTTTAGAATCCTTCGCAACCTTGCTCAATGCTTGACGAGCTTTTGGAAAGTTTTCATCTTGAACATACATTTTTGCCAAAGTTAATCGAGCCGCATCAGCATAAACCGTACGCCCATAGTTATGGAGTAGTTGATTAGCGTATGCATGTACTGTTTTATTATCCTGATTAGAAAAAGCCATCATCATATGTTCGTATGTACCAGACGCTTGTTGACTCAATTTTTGTTGGTGCCAACTCCAATACCTAACGCCTGAGACCATCAACATCACTACAGAAATAGATATAAGAACAACTGTGCTATAACGCTTCCACCATTTTTTAATTGCTTCTACTTGTTCATCTTCTGTCATGTATATTGACATATTATTCTCCTGAAACTTAACCTAAAACAGAATGGATATATTGATTCATATCGCTCTGAGGGATCACTTGTTGCGCCTCCCCACTACGTAAATCCTTAATGGTAACCGTGTGGTGTAACAGTTCATCCTCACCCAGGATCACAGCCATGCGTGCGCCACTTTTATCAGCTTTTTTAAACTGGCTTTTAAGGCTTCCACCGGCAGTATTCACAACAACATGATATGGATGGGTGTCACGTAATGACTCAGCCAAAACCAAAGCGTGTTGCATGGCGTTAAAACTGGTTGCCAATACAAAGACCAATGCTGTTGGATCTTTTGAGGGTTGAACATGTAGTGTATCCATTAATAACAATAGCCGTTCAGCGCCCATTGCAAATCCCATACCAGGCGTTGGTGTACCACCTAGTTGCTCAACCAATGAATCATAACGCCCTCCTGCACAAACCGTGGCTTGAGCACCCAATTGATCAGTAACCCATTCAAAAACGGTATGCCCATAATAATCCAATCCACGTACCAAAAAAGGATTAATACTGTAAGAAATACCCAGCGCATCTAATCCCTGGCATACATCATGGAAATGTTGGCGACTGTCCTCACCCAAGGAATCAAATAACTGTGGTGCTTTTGCAACAATGGTTTGCATCAATGGATTTTTACTATCTAAAATACGCATCGGACTACGATGTAGGCGACGTTTACTGTCTTCATCCAATTGCTCAATAAATGGCGTAAAATAATCAATCAATGTTTGACGATACGCCTGCCTTTCAGCCAGAGTACCTATGGTATTAATCTGTAGTTTGACTGCATCAGACACACCTAATGCACTCCAAAATCGCTTGCAAATTGCAATCAATTCTAACTCAATAGCCACCCCTGTGATGCCAAGTGCCTCTACGCCTAATTGATTAAACTGACGATAACGCCCTTTTTGGGGTTTCTCATGGCGAAACATGGCTCCCTGGTACCAAAGTTTTTGTTGTTGATTATGCAATAGTCCATGCTCTAAACAGGCACGCAAACAACCTGCTGTGCCTTCTGGACGCAATGTCAGACTATCACCATTTAAATCGTTAAAGGTATACATTTCCTTTTCAACAATATCCGTAACCTCGCCAATGGTACGTTTAAACAATTGGGTGTTTTCTACCAGAGGAAAACGGATTTCTTGATAACCATATAAATCTAATGTGTTAGCAAATGTTCTTTCTAAAAAACGCCAGGAAGCACTGTCTTGTGGTAGCACATCATTCATTCCACGTACGGCTTGAATTCGTTCAGCCACCCTGCTTCTCCATAAGAACATCTTGACCAGATGAAGATAACAATGAACGCATTTTGGATAGGTCAGTTAATCTAATTTCAGTTTCTGATTGATTACGGCTGGGTTCATTTACACTCACTGCGGCAGGAAACAAATGCTCATTGCCTTTATTGGCTTGCCACCATACAAACACTGCAGCAAGAACAATAACAGCAAATACACCCGTTAACCACCGAATCGCATGTTCGGCTTTATTGGTTTCACGACGGCTTTGCCATAACGCTTTTTCAAGCTTTCTATCTGAGGAATGTTGCCCATTAAATGTATCGAGTAAGGGTTGAAAAGGAACATCCATCAATTTTGCATACGCACGTAAATAACCCTTAATAAATACAGGCTCGGGCATACTGGAATAATTATCATCTTCCAACAACTCAATAATTCGCACTCTTAAATGTAATTTTTCTGCAACATATTCCGTACGATATCCTTTTGCTTCCCGTGCTTTTGGCAGCTGTGCACCTGGTTTTATCATTATTTCTGTTTCAATCTCAACTGCTGTAGCTTGTGTATTCATGATTAACTCCCGATGTTGCCAACATAATATCATTTACATCCATTTTAACGTGTTTTGCTAGCGGCTTTAGCTAACGCTTGAAAAGCCGGATCAGACGCGCTAATTGCCTGATACGCTTGCAAATGCGCAAGTGCTTTTTCGTTAAAACCCAATTTTACTTCGATACTCACCAGTTCATATAATGCTTGCTTGCGTAACGGATCTTGCTTTAATGCTTTATTAAAGTAATTCACTGCTTTTGTGTAATTTGGAATCGCCGCCGCACATAAGCCTGCATTTTCATAGGCCTCTGCTGTATGTGTATAAGACTTATCATTAATTGCCCGCAAAAAATAAGCATCCGCTTGATGGTACAAACCAGATCGACACAAAAATGCACCATAGTTATTTAATTGTGCACCATTGCCAGGTGCTGTTCTAAGTGCGTTTTGATAATAGACTTTTGCACGATTTATATCACCTGTTTGCTCCAAAAAAAAGGCCATGGCCGCATTGGCTTCAGGTAAATTAGGTGCCTGTTGTAAGGCCATTATTAACTTTTGTTTTGCATGCACCCTATCACCTTGTTTAAAATAAGCAAGGCCTAGCTGTGTATTATATATGGCTGCTTGTTTGAAGTGAATGGGTTTAGAATCAAGCATCGATTTATTGTAATCACAAGATTGCAATAACAATAATGCTATGATTGTCATCCAGTGATGTAATTTCAATCCAGGCTCTCAACAGTTGAGTAGTATAACGGTGAATGGGAAAATTTAAAATCGTTCATTCATGAACCCTGCCTTTGAAAAATAAATAGGTAGGTTAAGCCTCTTTCTCAGATGGCGTGAAATGCATTTTTTGCCAACGTCTAGAACGACTTGTTCTGTCTTGAACCTCGCCTGCCAATTGTCCACAAGCCGCATCAATATCATCACCACGCGTTTTACGTGTAATCGTATTAATCCCTTTTGCAATCAATCGATCTCGAAACGCATCAATGGCCGCTTTTGATGAACGCTCATAGTCGGTTAAAGGAAAAGGATTGAATGGAATTAAATTCACTTTTGCAGGTACATTACGTAACAATTTAATGAGAGCGTCTGCATGTTCGGGTTGATCATTCACCCCTTTTAGCATGACATATTCAAACGTAACAACACGTTTAGGTTCATTTTTAAAATAACGTGCACACAGCTCCATGAGTTGTGCTAAAGGATATTTTTTATTAATAGGCACTAAAATATTACGCAGTTCATCCGTTGGTGCGTGCAATGAGACAGCAAGAGCCACAGGGCTTTGTTCTCGTAAGCGTTCCATTTCAGGAATAATACCTGATGTACTTAACGTAACACGACGTTTAGATAAACCATAAGCAAAATCATCCATCATGATATTCATTGCAGCAACTACTGCATCAAAATTTAATAACGGTTCACCCATGCCCATCATCACTACATTGGTAACACGTTTATCATGAACACCATCTTGTTTAGATAGCTCACGTACAGCCAACCAAATTTGCCCTACAATTTCACCGGTGGAGAGATTACGATTAAACCCTTGTTTTCCAGTTGAACAAAAACTGCAATTTAATGCGCAACCTACTTGAGATGAAACACATAACGTGCCTCGTTTAGCCTCAGGAATATAAACCATTTCAATGGAGTTACCACAAAATAGTTTAAGTAACCATTTATGGGTGCCATCACTTGATTGCTGGCACGTCATTATTTCTGGCAATCGAATCTCAGCAATTTGGGTAAGGCGCTCACGAAGCGCTTTACCCAAATTAGTCATTTGAGCAAAATCATAAAAACCAGCCTGATGAATCCATTGCATCAGTTGTTGAGCTCGGTAAGGTTTTTCACCTAGCTCAATAAAAAACTCGCGCATGTTTTGATAATCAAAATCCAGCAGGTTAATTTTTTTTGATTCAGTCATACAAATTTATACTCGTTCACACACATCATTGGATTCAAAAAAATAAGCAATTTCTTGAGCAGCTGTTTCCGCACTATCAGAACCATGTACAGCATTTGCATCGATACTATCTGCAAAATCAGCACGAATTGTACCAGGAGCAGCTTCTTTAGGGTTGGTCGCACCCATGATATCACGATGTTTCGCAATTGCATTTTCGCCTTGCAATACTTGAATCATCACAGGACCTGAAATCATAAAGGTCACTAATGCATTAAAAAAAGGACGTTCTTTATGAACAGCATAAAATCCTTCTGCTTCTTCGCGTGATAATTGCTTCATTTTTGCAGCAACAATATTAAGGCCTGCTTGTTCAAAACGTGTGTAAATTTGGCCAATCACAGACTTAGCAACGGCATCAGGTTTAATAATAGATAAGGTTAATTCTTTAGTCATTTTATGAACTCCAATCAAAAATCAGGCATTATACACCAAGAAAAAAAAATTTGCTTACTCTTCTCCAAGCAACGCATCAAAGACCAGAGCGGCTTTATTTTCAGCAACTTTTTCTTGATCAATATGATAGTCAGGCAATAGCGTCAGTAGTTCCATAGTACGCAAGATAAGGTTATAAAATTGACTACGATACGTCCTAAAACTAACATTAATGTCTTCTGCGCGTTCCACAAACGACGCCATAGCCTGTTCTAACTGTTGAGCACTTTGAGTAGAGTCACCTGCGCTTTGCGATAAAACAACCAATTTAGCCTGACTTTCTGTAATTAATTTATAATGTGAATATTCAATCTCACGCAGGCCTTCTCCTGCATCAACAACCTGTTTACGTTGTATTTCTACTTCACGACGCGTATCGCCGCCAGGCATGCTTTTATCTTTAGCATCTTCACCTGATAATAAATAATCAACAAATAATTTTTGCACGTACACCTGATAATCATGCACTTGCTGCATAATAATACCATTAAACACGTTTTTTAACGGCACACGTAATAAATGAAAACAAACACTCTGATGATTTTTTACAGAGCGTATTAATTCATCATGAGGAAGATGGATATTAAATCGCTCAAGAAGACGTCCTGCGGTAAGCAGGCCATATGTGGAAAACCATACAGACCAATCTAGCTCTTGTTTTTCTCTCATTGCTCATCCTTAAGTAAGCCCCACGCGCCAACAATGATTCGCAAGGCTGAAGAAACAACGCTAAATAACTAAATCCTACGGATAAACCGCAGGATTTAGCATTAATTATGTTTAATCACATACGCATGCCAGGTTGCGGAGCATCTTCTGGCTCGATAGCAGGCTTAACATTCACAGGCACATCACCAGAAAAATCAAACGGAAGTAAAGACAGCAAAACGTGAGGTTTTTCTAATTTAGC
>CAZNVR010000100.1:0-7242 GCA_964576655.1 uncultured Legionella sp.
CCATGCTGCAAATCTCTTGAACTTGAGATGCGGTTGTTGGATCTTTGGCTAAAACCCAGGGTTTTTGGGTGTCGATGTATTGGTTTACACGCGCTGTTGCATCCTTAATGATGCGAATGGCTGCAGCATAATCACGCTCAATAAAAGCCTTAACAACATGTTCTCGCTCATTGACGAGTTCTTGATAAAGTGCTGGTTCTGATAATGAATTTGATAGCATGCCTGCAAATTGTTTATTAATAAATCCTGCGCATCGACTGGCAATATTTACGACTTTGCCCACTAAGTCAGCATTAACTTTATTCATGAAGTCTGCAAAATTAAGATCTAAATCATCTACTCGTCCATTGAGCTTGGCTGCAAAATAATAACGTAAATATTCTGGGTTTAAATGATTTAAATATTGGCGCGCCTCAATAAATGTGCCGCGTGATTTTGACATTTTTTGGCCATCAACAGTTAAAAAACCGTGTGTAAAAATAGAGGTAGGCAGGCGATGCTCACTGCCTGCAAGCATGGCAGGCCAGAATAATGCATGGAAATAAACAATATCTTTGCCAACGAAATGGTACAGTTCGGTTGATGAATCTTTATTCCAATATTCATCAAAAGATACATTGTGTTGGTCGCAATATTTTTTAAAGCTTGCCATATAACCAATCGGCGCATCTAACCAGACGTAAAAATATTTATCCACTGTACCTGGTATTGGAAAACCAAAATAAGGTGCATCTCTGGATATATCCCATTGTTTTAAACCAGCTGCAAACCATTCGTCGAGTTTGTTTGCGACTTCTGTTTGTAAATGACCGCTTTTGGTCCATTTTTTTAGTAGCGTTTCATAACGCGGTAAATCAAAAAAATAATGTTCAGATTCTTTTTCAATGGGGGTGGCGCCGGAAATGGCAGAAATGGGATTAAGTAATTCTGTAGGAGCATACGTTGCACCACACGCCTCACAACTATCACCATATTGATCCGTTGCTGCACATTTAGGACACGTGCCTTTGACATAGCGATCAGGCAAAAACATATGTTTAATGGGATCAAATGCTTGGCTAATTGTTTTGGATATAATATCGCCTCGTGCTTGTAGTTTTGCATAAATATCAGAGGCTATTTGTTGATTTTCAGCAGAATGGGTGGTGTGGTATGAGTCATAGTGAATATGAAAGCGTGTAAAGTCTTGTTGATGACTGTGTTGCATTTGTGCTGTTAATGCTTCAGGCGTAATACCTAACTGCTCAGCTTTTAACATAATTGGTGTGCCATGCGCATCATCACCGCAAATGCTAATACAAGATATCCCTAACATTTTATGCGTACGCACCCAGATATCTGTTTGAATATGTTCAACCAAATGACCTAAATGCAAATGGCCATTTGCATAAGGAAGAGCACTAGTAACGAGCATTTTGCGAGCAGTTGTCATATGAACTCATAAAGAGAAAAAGGAAAGAATGATACACTAAAGTGTTATTTTTTGGCAGATCTTACATGTAGGTGCTTAGGTATTTTGTTGTGTGGAATGAATTGTTGGGTTGTTGTTGGAGTTTAAATTGAGATCTTGGGTCAATTTATATGGATTTTGAGTATAACTGCGGGAAGCAGGTAAAAGTTGATAATAAGCTTTAGTGATCTTAACGGGAATGATATGCTCACGATTTAAATGTACATGAGCGTGTTATGAATAATCAACGGCTTGTTATTGGTATTAGTGGCTCCTCTGGTATTATTTATGGAATTCGATTACTTGAGGTGTTAGCGTCTTTAAACGTAGAAACACATTTGGTGGTTAGTAAAGCCGCTCAGTTAACGCGAGCTTATGAAACGGATTTAAGTGTTGATGAATTAAAATCGTTGGCTTCATTTTATCATCCGTGCAATGACATTGCGGCTTCAATTGCTAGCGGATCGTTTAAAACCATGGGAATGATTATTGCACCTTGCTCTATGAAAAGCTTGGGTGAAATTGCACATGGCGTATCAAGTAACTTATTAACCCGAGCGGCTGATGTTGTTCTTAAAGAACGTCGTAGACTCGTTGTTATGCCTCGAGAAACACCTCTGCATTTAGGCCATTTACAAAATATGTTAAATATTACGCAAATGGGCGGGATTATTTGCCCACCTGTGCCAGCTTTTTATAATAAACCTGAGTCCATTATGGATTTGGTTGATGATACCGTGGGACGAGTGTTGGATTTATTTGATTTGGATAGTGGATTGGTTCGTCGTTGGGCAGAATAAAAAAGGACTCGGTTTTCAATCCCTTTTTAATGTTCTATAATAGAACATAATGTTATTTTTTATTTTTGCGTGGAGGATACGTTTTTTGTGAGGATTTATCATGGCTATTAGTTTTTTTTATAGCACCTCCTTTCATACGCGTCGTCCTGATAAAGATGAACATCGCCCTGTGGTTGGTATTCGTGCATATGTTGAACAACATCGAAATGTTGCATTCCATTGTGATTTTGATATTTCTGATATCGCTAAAGTACGTAAAGAGCTTCAATGTTCTATTCAGTTTTATGGTGAGAGGCTAGCCTCGCTTGATCCGGTTCGTTTTTACTATTTAGATGAGTCTCAAAGACGTGCTTGTGAAGAAGAATTACTCTACACCTTTTATATTCTCTCCGCTGATTATCAATTGCATTTAGCTGAAAGCAATAATTATCAAATTAAAAAGAGATGCAAGCAATTGCAACGTTGTGCCAATTTACTTAATACCTTTCATGCCACTCCTAAAGCAGGTGAAAACCTTTCGTGTGAACAAAGCCTGCAGAATGCGATAGATGATTCACCGGATAAACCCGCAGCTTATATTGCATTAAAAATTATTGCGCCAGAAATAGCAGAAACCATGATAGGTTTAACCATGTCTGATTATTTTTTCTCATTAAAAAAAGTGATGTCAGACGCAAATGTTTATCGATTAAATTGGGTATGGGGTGGCGGGCTTGATCATATTTTACTTGATTTAATTCCGCTAGATTTTGAACGCTCAGAACAAGCTCGAAATGTGTTTGATCATATCGCACCCGTAACAGGTTATATGAGTTGGGTACTGTATTATTTGCGTTTAGGTATTGAGCTTTATTTGTTAGCGAAATATACCTTTAAAGGCTCATGTCTTGATCCATGGGTATCTAGTGACCACGATAACGAATCCATGCAACTTAGTATTGGTATGCGTTTTCAGGCTCAATGGGAGATGCGTAAATTTAATTTATTAAACGATGCTTTTTGGGCTACTGCAAATTTGGCTTGTTTTTTTTGGCTCATGGGGGGGGGCATTTATGGGTATTTGGGGGATGTGTTAACCGGTGTGTTACTCATCTTTGATTTAACCTTAGTCGCCTGGGGCTACCAAGAAAAAAAAGCCGATTATGCCGCATTGTTAGTGAAATATGACGAGGATATTGAAGCGCTAGAAAAAACCATTGAGGCTGAAACGAATGATATCGCCAAACAGGTTTTGCAACAGCATTTAACGGTATTACAAGAGGCTCGAGACGCATGGCGGTTTGATTGGGAATATGATGAAAGACAATGGATGCAAGACATTTATTATTCAATAGGACTATTTGCATCGTTTAGCATCTTATGTTGTTTTTTTATTCCTCCGGCAGCTTTATTACCTGCTACGGTATTAATTTTAGGTATTACAGGGGCTGCTTTATCTTTTTTGGTTACCATTGGTATACATGTCTGGACCACCAGTACTGAACTTGAAAAATTACAGAAAGACTATGACGAGAATTTAGAAACACTAGAGGAACTGCAATTTAAACGAGAAAAAATGCCTGATTTAGAGCAGTCAAGTCAGTTGTTGGATTTAGAGCTACATGCTTTACAAAAACAAGTAGCCTATCAAAAAGAGATGATTCCGTATCATAAAAAAATGATCATTCAACAAGCTTTAAGTGAGGCATTGGTTCCGGCAACGGCATTTAGTATTTTAATTTTTATGCCTCTTAGTTACGGTTTATTGGTGTTAATCCCTGTTGTGGGGCTATTAATGATGTCAGGACAGCTATTGGAATGGACAAGTAAACCGCAAGAGCCTGAATTACCGGATGATGGATTAACTCAATGTTTGCCTTCTCCTTGATTATTTAGAACAAACACAATGGAGTTTTCATGGAAAAAAATACGAGCGACTTTACTGACGAGCATTTTATTTTTTTAGCTAACAATGAACATGGTCGTTATGCAAAAAATAGTTCTAATGTAGCTCATGCGGTGATTGTTCATGGAGCTGATGGCCATCAACATGCATTGCAATATCAGTTGCCAGCGGGTGCAGATTTAAATACACCTCGTGTGCATCAACTAACGGAAGTTGCACAAGATGGTGAGGGTGCTTATCAAGGCGTATCTGCTGATGGACGCACTTGGTCGGCACGACGACAAGATCATGCTCGAATTAAATTAGAGGATGATGAGCAATCGGTTGATATCGTTTATTTTTCCGAAGATGATGAGTTGGATTCGCGACCTTTTTTTAAAAAAGATAGAGCTCCATTCGATGAGCATCGCGACGCATTGCGGTTAGGGGCTGTTAAAAAAGGAGGGCATGTTTTAGAGGTGGATCCTGTTTCGGTATTAGCACGCGATTTAAATCGCAATAGAATTGTTAGTCAAAATACCATTATGGGTGAATCAGCCAGGGATGCATATGAAAACTTTTTTAAAAAGGTTAAAGACACTCTTTCTCCTCAAATGGTCGATATTTTGCAACGTGCTTTTAACGCTGATAGTCAAGTATCGCCTGAAAATGAATTTCGTCCTGAATGGTTACATGCTTATGGCTTCTCGTTAGTACCATTATCGCAAGAACCACAATATAAAAATAATCTAGGTGCTGCAGGTAAATGGGTTAATACCGAAATGATGGTGTTAGAGCGTATCGCTAAATGGTTTGCTTTAAATCAACATTCCAATACACGAATTACTATCAATACGTTATTTGAAATGTTACAAGAATCCGAATTAATTAACTCCATTCATTTTGAAGTAAACGTAGAATTTCAAACTCGATTTGTGCGCTTCATTCAAGATTTGGATGCATTTAAAGACGTCCCTGTATTTAGAAAAGCCAGTGATGTTGCACAAGCTGTGGGAATAACCCATAGTTTATTGCATAAACATCCACCTATCTATGACAGTATTGTTGCACAGGTTGCTGTACATGCAGAAAAAAATCCCAAAAGGTATAAACGTGTTCCGGACGTTATAACTACGCGCTCAAATTCAAATCATGGAGTGTCACAATCGATTATAACGATTATTGATTTGGAAACCACAGGCCTTGATTATACCCATGATAAAATTATTGAGCTTGGCTTATTGTCCTTTTCTTACAGCAAGGAGGACGGTATTTTATCGTTGATAACATCGTATAATGAATTAAATGATCCAGGAGATGAGTTTTCTGAAAAAATGGAAAATATCAGCAAAATAACGGGGATAACCAAGGAGCAACTACATAATAAATGTATTAATTGGCACGATGTAGATCTGATACTTCAACGCTCTGATATTGTTCTTTGTCATAACAGTGGTTTTGATCGTAAATTTTTAGAGAGTCAAACCCCTGCTGCTACTCAAAAGATAATTCGTGCACTACCTTTTGGTTGCACACTCCAAGATATTAATTGGCATGCAAGAGGGTATCAATCCAGACGATTGATTGATTTGAACTTACAACTTGGATTTACATATGATGGGCACCGGGCACTTAATGATTGTTGGGCGACTTTAAATCTATTGCAAGAAGAGCCGGGTGCATTCCAGGAGTTAATCTCAAATATAGAACAAAAAAAGACATTATTATGTGCAGTGGGTAGTCCTTTTGCTAAAAAAGACTTGCTGAAGAAAAATCACTTTCAATGGTCTGATGGTAAAAAAAATATTCCTAAATGCTGGTATACATATGTGTCTGATGAGAACGTTTCTGATATGAAAGAGTGGCTAGATCGTGAAATTTATGGTGTTAAAGGCAAGAGCCAGAGCATTCCCCAGATAAGTCATATTACAGCAGTTGATCGTTATTCTGTAAGAGGAGAAAATACAACCATCCCCGTGGTAGCACCGCTGAGCAGTCCATTTTTTAAAAAGCGGCCATTAGAACACCATGATGAAGATGTCAGGATTTCCAAATCATTTAACGCTTAAGTGTACTCGTCATCCTTTGCCGGTAGGATAAAGGATGACTTTAGTTTGATGACTTTGGTTTAATGAAACATGCCTACAGAAAGAGTTGTCGAGGGTGTTTCAGCACTTATCTGCGATGCATTGTTACGTGTTCTCAACGGTGAATAGCATCTTGCTATATGTGCTGTCGCCATACTTAAATACCCTTGAGTGTTTTGTAACTCTTTAGTCAATGATGGGAAATCAGTTTGCGGTTTAGCTAAAATAGACCCAATGTCATCCATTAACTTCATATAATTTCTATCAGAATAGACATCTCTTTCTTCTAGATCACTAGCAATAGAATATTTAATATGATGAAAAAGCGTCTCATTACATCCTTCTTTTTTTAGTAATTTTATTTGCTGACTAATGTCATCATAACTGGATTTATCCTTAATTTCTCCTGAGGTTATTTTCTCTTGAAAATAGCGCGTTAAATGTTGACTGACAAGCTCGTTAATATCTATTTTTTTTAAATACCGCGTACTTAAAGGTTGTGGTCGGAGTTCGGCAAAAAAATTGAAAAAAGATGTCACTTGATCATCGTAGTTGTTTTGAGTAATAAGTACCTCAATCAGTTCGTCAGGATTATGTCTTGATAATGGATCTGGGCGTGTTATGTGATCAGAAAAGTTCCGTAATCTGGCATCAAATATAGTGATACATAAAGGATTGTTTAATAAATTGAGTAAGATCATAAACGTATTGTTTTTATTACGAGCTCGGCTGTATTCCAGAAGAGTTAACGCCCGATCAACATTATCCAGAGAATTGGTTAGGTATTGATAGTGTGCGTCTAATTTAAGTTGTTGAATGCGTTTAATAATAGTTAAGCATTGTATGGGTTCGGGGTGAGAAAATATTTGTGCCAAAATTTCAGCAGAGGGAGCGGGTAGCTCTTCAATCAGGCTTTGTAGTTCATTCTCGTTTTGAAAATAAACAAGATTAGACCAGTTGCTTAATAAGCTCGTTAAACTGAGCTGATTTAACAGGTTATTTTTGTCAAGATAGGTTAGTAAATCATTTAATCCTGCCATT
>CAZNVR010000101.1:0-7208 GCA_964576655.1 uncultured Legionella sp.
GCGCCTCCCAGGCGTTACCTGGCACTCTGCCCTATGGAGCCCGGACTTTCCTCCCTTTTATTCAAAGAGCGATTGCCTGACCGACTTGGCGCAGATTATATCACATTAATTCATTAATACGAACCAATCTCGTCTTTACAAGCGTTAGCGAGGCAATCCAATCGTTCAGCGCAGGGAACCCTGGGCTGCTTCGCCTTTGGCTCGCAGAGACGCAAGTTATTTCGGAACGTTTTTCAGCCCCTGTCTAAATGCTCGTAAAGACGGATTTGGCTAATCTCGTCTTTGCGAGCGTTAGCGAAGCAATCCAGTAGTTCAGCTCAAGGAACCTTGGGCTGCTTCGCCTTTGGCTCGCAGAGACGCAAGTTATTTCGGAACGTTTTTCAGCCCCTGTCTAAACGCTCGTAAAGACGGATTTAACACTCAACGCGCGGATGGATTACAAGTCGCGTGTACCGATGAATTCATCATCAAAATAACGCTTTAATTTAGTGCGCAATGTACCACGGCTAACACCTAACACGCGAGCTGCTTTTGATTGATTATAACGGGTCATTTCCATGACTGTACGAAAAAGTGGTGCTTCAATTTCTTCAACAATTAGTTGATATAAATTTAAATTTGCATCTTTACTGCTCATTGTACTTAAATAACCTTTCACGGCACTAACAACTTGTTGTGACAACGCTTCGTTTTGTGGTGCTACTTCTTGCATTACTACACTCATGATTTTCTCCAGTTACATACAAATATGCTCAATAGAATTATTGACCGAGCACCATGGGTCATATGGTAGCAAAGATCTCAAGTAGTGTAAAGATTGTTTTAAAGATATTCATTTATTAAGAAAATATTATAGATTTTCATCTACCGTGAAGCTCTCACCACAACCACATTGCCCTGTTTGATTAGGATTATTAAAAACAAATTTATGATTTAAACCCTGTTTTGCATAATCAATGTCCATCCCTTTAAGATAGGGATAGCTTTTTTTGTCAATACAAATCATGCAGTCGTCTTGTTGCAACACAATATCGTCGCCCAAGGGTGCTGCAACATAATCAATTACATAAGACAAACCAGAACAACCTGTTTTTTTAACAGACAATCTTACCGCGTGACTACCTGCTTGTGTGGTCATATAAGATAAAATTCGAGTTTTCGCAGCCTGTGTTAGAGTCACCGCTGCATCTGAACTACTGGAGTGTTTCATGACATCATTCATTGATTAATTCCTTCATCACGTTAATAAGTATGGTACTGGTTTGTTCAATATCGTGTTGTGTAGTAAATCGCCCTATAGATATGCGTATGGATGCTTGTGCTAAATCACGGCTTACTCCCAATGCATGAAGCACATATGAGGGTTGAGAATGTGCCGCCATACAAGCCGAGGTGGTTGAAACAGCCAATTCATGCAAGGCTGGCAAGAGCACACTTCCATCAACCCCCTTAAAACTTACATTTAAATTACCAGCAATACGGCACTGCTCGCTACCATTTAATTGAATGCCTGGGATATGTTTAATCGCATTCCATAAGGTCTGTCTTAATATTAGGATCCGTGCTTGCTCTTCTATTCGTAAAGATTCAGCCAAATAAAGTGCATGCCCCATGCCTACGATTTGATGGGTAGCCAATGTTCCTGAGCGAACCCCTCCTTCGTGCCCACCCCCAAAACTTTGAGGCTGGATACGAATACGGGGCTTTTGGCGAATAAAAAGTGCGCCAATCCCCTTAGGCCCATAAGTTTTATGCGCGGATAACGACATTAAATCAACATCGAGCACGCGTAGATCAATAGGTAGCTTGCCGATACTTTGTGCTGCATCCACATGAAACACAATGCCTCTACCCCGTAATAACTCACCTATCGCTGCAATATCCTGAATCACACCAATTTCATTATTCACATGCATAATAGACACCAATATGGTGTCTTCTCGCAAGGCTTCTTTTAATGTAGATAAATTTAACAACCCGTTGGGTTCGGGTGATAAATACGTTACATCAAACCCTTCTCGCTCCAACTGATGTGTTGTATCCAATACCGCTTTATGTTCCGTTGTCATGGTTACAACATGTCGGCCTTTACGTTGATAAAAGCGCGCTGCACCTAAAATTGCTAAATTATTGGCCTCAGTTGCCCCTGATGTAAAAACAATTTCATCAGACATAGCACCAATTGCATCAGCGACTTGTAAACGCGCTGTTTCAACAGCTAACGCCGCAGTTTGGCCATACACATGCTGCACTGATGCCGGATTTCCAAAATGAGCTGACGGCCCTAAATAAAGCATCATTTGTTCAACCACGCGAGAATCAACTGGCGTGGTTGCCATATAATCCAGATAAATCGGGAACTTTATACGCCCATCTTTTGTCATATTTTTTTCCGAGAAATGGCGGTTTGCACATGTGTTAATATTCCGCGAAGAATATTGATCTCCATACTTTCTAATTGAATACGATTAAACAATCGCCTTAATCGTTGAAACAATCGTTTAGGATTGGATGGTTTTAAAAATTCAATTTCAATCAGAACGTCTTTTAAATGAGTGTAAAATTGCTCAACCGCATCCGCTGTTGCTAATGTATCCTGCTTTGTTTCCACTTGTGCCTGAGGCGATAAACATTTCATGCGCAACTCATATGCTACAATTTGTACGGCTTGTGACAGATTGAGTGAACTAAACTCAGGATTGCTAGGAATATGAATATGATAATGGCATTGCAATAATTCATCATTGGTTAATCCTGCATGCTCACGCCCAAAGACAATGGCAATCTCGGTATTATCCGGCGTTTCAGCAACCAGCGTTGCACACTCAAAAGGCGTTAAACCCGTCAAGGCAATATCGCGCGGTCTGGCACTGGTGGCCAGTATTAACTGACACCCTTTCAATGCGTTTTCAAGTGAGTCAGTAACCACTACTTTTTCAAGCAACACATCATAAGCACCAGCCGACATTTCATGGGCACGAGGATCTGGGAAGGACTTGGGTGACACCAAATAAAGTCGCTCTAATCCCATTGTTTTCATCGCACGAGCGGTTGAACCAATGTTACCAGGGTGAGATGTTTCCACTAAAATAATGCGGATTGAATCAAATTTCATAAATTACCTATCATAAATGCTATATGTTGAAACAATTATACTATAAATTGTGTTACAATCCTGCGCTTTATTATTAAAGAGCCAATCCATGCAACCTCTCTTAAATATTGCCATCAATGCAGCACGCCAAGCAGGCGACATTATAAGTCGAAATATAGAACAACTTGACCACATGAAAGTCACCCCCAAAGGGAAAAACGATTTTTTTTGTGATGTTGATGTTAAAGCTGAACAAGCGATTATTTACACCCTTCGAAAAGCCTACCCTGACCATGGCATTATTGCTGAAGAAAGCGGTGTACAACAAGACGACGCAGAATCAGTCTGGATTATTGATCCACTAGATGGCACGAGAAACTATCTTCATGGATTTCCTTCTTATGCAGTTTCTATTGCATTGCGCGTAAAAAATCGCATTGAACATGCGGTGGTTTATGATCCCATACGCCATGAGTGTTTTTCCGCAAGCCGAGGCCGTGGTGCGCGCTTGAACGATCGCCGTTTACGTGTATCAAAACAAACCCTGTTAAGCGATTCATTATTAGGCACAGGATTTCCGTGTCGCGACACGGATTTATCAGCACGTTATTTTCCTACATTTGAAGCATTAGCAAATGAAGGCACAAGCATACGCAGTACTGGTTCTGCCGCATTAGATTTAGCTTATGTTGCTAGTGGTCGATTAGATGGATTTTGGAAATTGGGTTTAAAACCTTGGGATATTGCTGCAGGCTCTCTCTTGATTCAAGAAGCCGGTGGATTAATTAGTGATTTGCAAGGTGGCGAAGATTATTTGCGTTATGGAGATGTTGTTGCAGGCACACCTAAAGTATTTAAAGCATTGTTACAAACCATAGCCCCAATGGTTCGAGGGTAAGCGCCTGCCGCTGGGTGGACAAAGGAGCGATAGCATTAGCGACGTGTCCACCTGATTTAAATCTTTGGTTTATGGTGTATCGGCGAATACACCTCTCTATCCTCAATATTATTTTTGGGAGCTATCGTATTGTGTTGCATTTTATAGGCCTGGGATTTTTCTTTTATAGCCTGTTCAAGATGTTTGACTCCTAACTTAACATCCTCACTTAAATCATCTCGTGCTTTACATTGAGCAATCACCTCTCCAGGTGTCTTTACAGACAGACCAAGCATCTTTACTAGTTGAGGAAACAAAATACTAATATAGTTATTAATCACCTCGAGTTTAGTTGAAGTATCTAATGTACGCGTAAATCGATAGGTGTCTTCAAGTTGTTGGAACGACTCCTGCTTTTCATGTTTTGTTATAGATGAAAAAAAGTTTAAAGCCTTTTCTATGTCTTGTTGTTCATCATAAAAATAAAAATTAGACTGTGCACGGTATATTTCCTCTAATCCGTTTAAATCATGCTCAGATGAATGACTGATCTTAAGTAAGGAATACAGCTTTAATTTAACCCAATCATGTATTCCTGATTTTGTATCATCATTCAACTGATCATTTGTACTGTATGCATCAATCATTCGTTGTAACGTGATATCTTCTTTAGGCATTTTAAAATAATCACTTAATTGAGTTAAACGATCATCTTGCTCATTATTCAACTGAGATAAATCTGAAACATCATCAAATGAGTACTCTGGAAAAGGGGTGTTTTCCTCTATTGCATGGACCTCTTCATTGTTCTCTGTAACGCTTATACCTACATCCGTTGAACGCCTGGCTAACATTGCTTGTATATCGTCTCTTAATGCATCAGGGATAAAACGCTCAGATAACCCATATTTTGTAACTAATTCAAATATAAAATGCCTATCTTGTCTCAAAGTATCCGAGGCATATTTTAATGCACTACCACTTTGCCCAACTGCTGCACGCACAACCTCTTTATCATTTCGTAATTCAGCAGAAGCATATAGTAATGCCCAACCATCTTGCCCAACCGCTGCAAGCACAACCTCTTTATCATTTTGTAATTCAGCAGAAGCGGCTCCTAATGCAAAACCATCTTCCCCAACCGCTACAAGCACAATCTTTTTATCATTTTGTAATTCAGCAGAAGCATATTGTAATGCCAAACCATTTTTCCTAACCGCTGCAAGCACAACGTCTTTATCGTTTTGTAATTCAGCAGAAGCATATTGTAATGCAAAACCCTCTTGCCCAACCGCTACAAGCACAATGTCTTTATCGTTTTTTAACTCAGAAGAAGCCGATCCTAATGCCCAACCACTTTGCCAAACTGCTAAAAGCATGAACTCTTTATCATTTTTTAACTCATAAGAAGCTAGGCGTAATATTGCTGCATTTTTCCGAATGACTTGTAGCATAAAAAGTTTGTCATTAAATAAAACATCAGGAATACTTTCATAAGGATACAAGCTCTTTTGATTAAGAGCAGCAAGCTCTCTCTCCCTAATGGGTTGTATTAAACGTTCTATAACATCCTCGATCACATCTGCTGAAGAAAAAAGAACGGGATTATTTTGAATTGTTTTTTGAAGGCGCTTTAATGTAACAATCGCATCTTCTGGTATAGAATGTTCTTTATGAATATACCAATGGATTAACGCACTTTTTTTTGTGGGGCTTACATCGTCTATTTCTAATGCATGCATCACATCTACATCATTTAACGAAAGAGCAGCACATGCTTCATGACTTACGGTTTGATTTGCATCAAATAATGCATTTAAAATATTGCGTTTGTCCTGAGTCAACGTCACATATTTTTTATCTAGCATCTCTGTTCTTATTGATTGATTTATCATAGACCAATTTAAATTCGCATTTTTGGTCTCATCATCATTTTGCAATAAAAATGGGCTAATTAATTGCGGACGTATGTTATTGATTTGCTCCATCATAGGTTTAATCGAGTCTAAATCATGAGCATATGCTTTTTGTATCTCTGCAACGCGCTGTTTATTTTCTTGGGTAAGATCGTTAAGAAGCCGTGAGGTCAAGCGCTCAGGCAGGGTGTTTTTAATCAGTTGATCAACTAAATGAGCCTTATTATTACCAATTAACGCCAGGATCGCTTGCCTTTTAGGCACCATGAATTCAGACAATTTTTCATCATATGCGGCTTTCAGCTCATTCACTTGTTCCTGTGCCTTACGTTGCGCAACTACAGCTGGGGTGTCTTTAAATATATCGGATAAAAAATCAATACTTTTTTCAAGAACAACAGCATCCGGTGTCGTGCTTTTAAGATATCCCAACGATAACAACTCACTACTTATTTCTTCCTCTATCTTATTTAAAATCCCAAATAACTGATAATCCTGTTTAAATGCCAACGCAAGTTTAGAGTAAATCGTAGTATTATCTATCTCACCCACATAGCTGTCTTCAGCATTCAGTGCTCGTACTCCATAGTGGGAAGCCAATGTAAAAAATCGATTATAGGTATGTACTTCATCCGTCGATTGATTGGCCACTTTAGCAACAATCGACTCACGTATGCGATGTAATATTGAAACCAGAGAATCAGGACGTTCAAACCCTCTTACAATCATATTCACACCATCATGAAACCCTGCCATGCAATGCTCTACTCGCTCAATTAATTTTAATGCAATGGCCTCTTTCGCCTCTTTCGGTGTCTCAACATCACTCATCACTGAGTAAATCATTTTTAAATGTTCAATCATATCCAATTTTAAGGGATACGTCGCATCGTTTCCCACATGCTCTTCCATTCGAGCCAGTAAATCAAAATGAAGTTCTGAATGATGATGCTCTTTGATAGAATGAAGTAATTTTTCCATCCAATCTTCAGGGAGTGGGGATAAAATAGTGGGAGTATTAGATGATTTTTCCGGGATTTGATATGCACCGGCATTTAATTGATATGCGGTGTCGTTTAATGAATCCATAGCATCATCTCATCATAATGATTAGTCAGTAGATTAACTATAGAACATGGATTAATTTTATGCTAAATAACTCCATATATAACAGTAAAAAAGATAAAGAATAAACAAGATTATGTTGTTTTTTTCATGGGAAACAAAGCCGTGACAAATCACTTTTTTTGCCTCAACATGCTGTTTTTTTAATTTTATAGATCTTTGTTTGATCGATTGTTTGTGCTAACATCAGGAAGAT
>CAZNVR010000102.1:0-7105 GCA_964576655.1 uncultured Legionella sp.
CACATCGGCTAAAAAGCCAACTTGTTGCCACATGGTTACGGTATCAATAGAAATAAGGGTAATGCTGTGTTTAACCTGGATAGATTTGATTGGCGGAGCATTTTCATCACTTTCACGTGAAATACGTGTTCCTGAATGCTCAGGCATACAGGTGTATTTTACGATCATCGGAATATTAGCGCGTCGCACCGGAGGAATGCATAAAGGGTGCAGTACTTTAGCGCCCATGGACGCAATTTCTTGTGCTTCGTCATAATTCAATTGTTTTAACAAGCGAGCGTGGGGTAGTTGATGAGGGTTCGCTGTGTATATGCCGGGTACATCAGTCCAAATTTCACAAACAGTCGCATCTAGAATGGATGCAAATAATGCGGCAGAGGTATCCGATCCTCCTCGTCCAAGCAATACCGTCTCACCTTGTGGGTTTGCCGCGATAAAGCCTTGCGTAATAATGATATCCGCACCACAGTTGATTAGTTGTTTAGCAAGGTCGGGATTGGCGTCTCCTGCGCAGCGTGCAGCTAAATAGTTATCTGGACCACTATGAATATTGGGTATAGATTGTAACGCTTCACGTGCATCAAACCATTGGCACTTCATGCCATTGTTATTTAAAAAAGCATGGCCTAAGCGCGTCATCATTAACTCACCCAAGCTTAAGATTTGCGCATGTGTTTTAGCTGGCGCTTCTTTTAAAAGAGCAATTCCTGTTAACCACTGGTCAAGTTGTTGTAAATCGGGTGCTATGATTTCTGGATCAACGTTTAGTGTATGAGCGAGTGTTAAGTAATTGTCTGTCATATCGGCTTGAATGCTTTGATGCTCATTCAAGATGGCAGCACTAATCATGCGCTCAAGTTTATTTGACGCTTGTGTTAAAGCAGAACATACAATGATAGGTTGAGTGCCATTTGCAAGATGTTTGCGAGTAATTGCTGCTATGTGTTCCCATGTTTCACGAGAGGAGACACTTGTACCGCCAAATTTAGTGATGACTTGTCGCATAGTAATATACTCGTTCAAAATTAAATCAGGTTAGCATGGAGTGATGCGAATAGACAAGAGGCAGATTTGACTTACCAAACGATTCGATTATTATCGATACTTAATAATAATAATTGAGACTTCTGCTCATGAAAACCAGTCCATATCCTGTTAAGTCGCTTATTAGTGCAACTATTCTTACTTTTATGAGTAATCATGCAACCTATGCGGGTGCTTTTTCTCTTTATACTGAAAGCAGTGCCACCGCTGTTGGAAATTTTGCAGCAGGTATTGCAGCAGAAGCTGCTGACGCATCAACCGCTTGGTATAATCCTGCCGGTTTAGTGTTATTAAAAAAACAAGAGTTGGTTGTGAGTGGGGTAGGTGTTTTTCCAAGCAGTAAATTAACTGGAACCAGTACGTTTACAACGGAGGGAATTCCTACGGCCTACGTTCAATCGTTTACAGGTTTACAAGGGGCTGAAAATGCGTTGGTACCTGCCATGCATTATGCCTTACCATTAGGCGATAATGCTGCTTTTGGACTGAGTTTAGTCTCACCCTTTGGTTTATCAACGCGCTATGGTGAATCATCTCCCGTGCGTTACGCAGCAACACTGACTGACTTACGTACAATCGATCTTTCACCGGATATTTCTGGTAAATTAACTGAAAATCTCTCGTTTGGTTTGGGCCTCGATTTACAGTATGCACGCGTTAAATTTAATGGTGTACTAGGTGCGCCTACCATCGCTTTTCTAAATCCAGAAGCCACAGCAACAACCTTTGACTCGACCTCAGAAAATTTGGGTAGTTCTATCGGGTTTGGTTTTCATACCGGTTTAATGGGCGTGTTTAACCATAGCCACACAAGGGTTGGTTTAAATTATCAATCACAGATGCAGCAAAAGTTTAGAGGCAGTAGCACGCTCACGGGTCGACTTGCTGATTCTGAATTTCCAGCAAATCCTAACACCGTATTGCGTGATGATGTTTTATCAAGCAACAACATTACCTTGCCAGATATTTTAACGTTAAGTGGTTATCAAGATATTAATGCTAAATTAGCCTTGTTAGGATCAGTGGTTTATACCGGATGGAGTTCATTTAAAACGATTGAATTAAATCATGTCGTAGCAGGACCTGACACCTATGTTGATTCAGTTGCTACAGAAAATTATCGTGATGCATGGCGTTTTGCTTTAGGTGCGAATTATAGTGTTAATGATCAATGGATGATGCGTGTTGGAGGAGGGTATGATCAATCACCAACAGTAAACTCTGCACGTGATGTTCGTTTGCCTGATGCAAGTCGTTGGGCTTTATCCGTAGGAGCGCATTATCAACCACGATACAATCTTGGGGTAGATGTAGGTTATTCTTATTTATTCGCAGCCAATAATCCTATTGTGAATAAAACCCAATCCATTGGGGATACGTCTAGCTACAATGTTAATGCAGTGGCCAAGGTTAATGCCCAATTGGTGGGAGCACAAGTGGTCTGGGCCATTGATAAGGTTGATACAAGAATGAAGTCATAATCTCCAACATACAGCCCTTAATGTGCATGAATATGTCTGATCAAATACGGTTGCATCATAGGATAGGATCAGTTTCATGCACGCACTTCCGCATTTTATGTTTGGATACGTTATTTATTTAAAATGAAGATACATTATGTTATCAGGTTCAAAATTATCTACAGCTGAAAATTATGCTATTGGAGCAATCACAGGGTTTAGTGAGGTATGTATTACCCATCCCTTGTTTGTGATTAAAACAAAAAGACAGCAAGGTCGGCCTGTACCCATACGTATTTCAGCGCTTTATAAAGGGTTTACGGCAAATGCGTTAGGATTTGTACCTATTACAGCACTCCAAATAGGTACGGCTCAATGGCTAGATAATCATTTTTTTGCAAACACCCCGAGTGTTACGCAACAAATCACCTCTGCATTTACTGCAGGAGCAATCTCTTCGTTTCTTTGTTGCCCGGTTGAAATGGTCATGACATTACAAAATGACAAACCAGGTTCTACATTAACGCAAACAATTAAAAACCAAGTGCATACACATGGCATATCAGGTTTTTTTATTGGCCAGATGGCAACGGCGTTAAGAGAAGGTTGTTTTACTGTTTTTTTCTTAAGTTTAACACCATTGTTAAAACAATATATAAAACCTCATTGTACAAATGATACCACTGCTAGTCTTCTAGCAGGTATAGGCTCAGGGATGGGGGCAGCTATCATTTCTCAACCGATTGATACGATTAAAACCATCCAACAATCAGCAAACAGATTAGACTTAAGTTTTTTTCATACCACTAAACATTTAACACAAGCTCACTTATTTACAGGATTATTCTCCAGAAGCAGTAGCATTATTATCTCTATCACACTCATGAGTTGGATGCGTGAACAGCTAGAAAATTATTGTATACAACGCAATGATACGTCGGCTAAATTGCATACTTAACTCTTTTGAGCACAAAAAAATCGGTTATGGACAGCCCATAGACAATCTTACTTGTATTATTTTCTTATAAATATGTATATACTGTGCACAAATTTCATTTCATTTTATTCTACTGGAGATTTATCGATGAGTCGTTTGAAAAACTTAGTGATCGCAGCAACATTAAGCATGACCGCCACTGTCACATTTGCAAGCCCTGCCATGTTAATCACTCACAATACTACACATCTAGACTCCAATGCATTTATTGCTGGAACCATTCCTTCGAACCACCCAACAAGAGCACAATCAGATAATAAAGTGGCATGGGTTTTTGTTAAAATGGCTTGTTTTGGCCATACGATTGGCACAAAATGTCCTGCGTTAATTAAAGTAGGTACAAATACAGCCACTCCTGTTGAGATAGGAACGGTGATGATGGATTTAAATTCAGGCGATATTACTCCTAAACAATTGAGTGCCAATGGTTACACGTTGCTGGTGAATGGTTTAGGTGAAACAACTATATTTGCAAATAAATAGGGTAATGATATTGCTTGAAAAACTATCGTAGTGTTGTTTCGCGCGTCATTGTTTCAACCCGATACATCAAAGAAAACCAATCTAAATACCAGATCGAGCCTCTGTTAAAAATCCAAGTAGGATTACTCCGCTAACACTCGTAAAGACGAGTGTTAGCAAAATAGTACTCAAAATTTGCTGAGTCGGTACCAGATGAAAAATTATCGTTTTCTTGTCACTAGGGTTGATTTTTGTGAGGCTCTTTCAGAGTCCATATCATTGCCCTAATAGTTTTTTCATAAAGTTGGGTTATACGCTATAATAATTATTTATACACTAAAATAGCAGTAGCCGATGCTAAAAATTCAAGAGAGCGTAGATTTAACACGGTTAAATACCTTACATTTAAAATCAACGGCCTCTTACTTCGTCGTGTTGAATCAAATTGAACAACTCGAAGAACTAGGTGCGATGATAACGAACTCGTTGCAATTTTTTGTCTTAGGTGGCGGAAGTAATTTAATTTTGCCTGAACACTATCAAGGGTTAGTTGTTCATAACCAATTAAGGGGGATTCAAATCGTTCAGAATGGTTCTGAGCGATTTGTAACCGCCATGGCGGGAGAGCCATGGGATGATTTTGTGGCTTACTGCACGGAACATGGTGCTTTTGGATTAGAAAATTTAAGTTTAATTCCTGGTACTGTTGGTGCATCACCTATTCAAAATATTGGTGCATATGGAGTTGAGGTAAAAGATTTCATTGACGAGGTTGTGGTTTATGATTTACATACAAGGCAATTCGTTCATTTGAGTAATCATGACTGTTTATTTAGTTATCGAAATAGTGCTTTAAAAAACAATGCTCGTTATATAGTCATTAGCGTTTGTTTCAAATTATCTGCTCAAGCCCAGCTTAATGCAAATTACGGCGATGTGGCGCAAAAGCTTGCATTGATCAAACATCCTACACCAGCAGACTTACGCGCAACAATTATTAGTATTCGTCAAAGCAAATTGCCTGATCCTGCCGTGCTTGGTAACGCGGGTAGTTTTTTTCACAATCCAATTTTACCTGAAGAAAAAGCACAAAAGCTGCTTGTTCAATACCCTAATCTTCCGTTATTTCCCACGACAGATCCTGATTACATTAAGGTTTCAGCGGGTTGGCTTATTGATAATTTAGGGTTTAAAGGATTACGCCAAGGCAATGTTGGAATTTATTCGAAACAAGCATTGGTTTTAATTAATTATGGTGGTGCATATCAATCAGAATTATTAAAATTTGCCGATTGGATTCAAATGCAAGTGAAAGAGCATTATGATTTACACCTCAATATTGAACCCATTATTCTAAATTAAGTGTAATCTTAATGCTCAAAAAAAACATAGTACTGAAACTATCGTATTAAAGTGGAGTACGACCTTGCATCTATACTTAATTGCAAGGGACCTAGTATTAAATTTTACTTCGCAAATTTAAATCATCTGCCGCTTTAGTGAAATCCCAAGGATATGTGGCCAAGCAATACCAAGATTAAATAAATAACTAAAATGGTACCTATGAGTCCAGCAGGACCATAACCCCATCCACGACTATAACCCCAAGTGGGTAGTCCACCCAATAATAATAAGATCAAAATGATCAGTAATAATGTACTCATGATATCTTCCTTGAATATGAGATGTACACATTAAGTATAGACTAAAACTCAATGTTGTTTTAAATATCTCTTTGTGCGATAAAATAGCCTCTGTTGTTGCATTTAATTTCATAGTGTGTAAAATACATTAGCGTGATGAGTCGAAAATTAATTTATATTATTATTGGTTTGTGTATTGCGCCTAATTTGTTTTCACCTGTGTTGCATAACAAGGTGAACTCTGTGCGAGTATTTACAACACAAATTATTCAACCCGCTGTGTTAAAAACAGTAACTCGAAAAAATATGACATTAAATCAAATTTCATTTGGCCAATTGCCTGGATGGAATGATACTAATGTGAAAAAGTCTTTACTTGCCTTTCAGCGTTCTTGCAAAATATTTTTAAAACAACATCCTGGACAGTCTGTTGGTTCGGAGCTAATTAATTTAAAAGCAAAAGATTGGCATCCTGCCTGTGAAGCAGCGTTAATGTTGCATGCTGATCAGGAAATCGCAGCAAGATTATTTTTTGAAAAATGGTTTTATCCTATCGAATTATCAAAAACCAAATCAACGCATGGTTTATTTACAGGATATTATATGCCGCGATTAAAAGGAAACTTAACCAAAACCGCACAATACACCATTCCTATTTATGGCATACCCCAACATATTAATAATCTCTCTAATTTTACTCGTGAGAAAATTGATAATGGTGCGTTAGATAACAAAGCACCTGTTATTGCTTGGGTTAAGAGTCCTGTTGAGCGATTATTTATGGAAATTGAAGGCGCAGGCGTGATTCAGTTACCTAATGGTAAATCTTTGTTTTTAGGTTATGCAGGAGAAAATGGTGCGCCTTATACGTCTATTAGTCATGTCTTGATAAAAAAAGGAATTTTAACAAAGGACAATGCCTCTAAACAACGCATTAAACGTTATCTTGAAAGTCGGCCTGCCAAAGCAAAAGAAATCCTACATGCTAATAAATCATTTGTTTTTTTTCAGCATTTAAAACAATCGATTGCTTTAGGGGCTCAAGGGATGGGGTTAACACCTGGTTACTCTTTAGCGGTGGATAAAAAATGGGTTCCATTAGGTACGCCATTATGGCTAAGTACAAAAATCCCTGAAGGTCAACATGATCATCATAAAAAATTTCAGCGTTTAATGATTGCTCAAGATACAGGAGGAGCTATCAAAGGGTTAATGCGAGGCGACATCTATTGGGGCTCAGGAAAAAAAGCAACTTATTTGGGAGAGCATATGAAAAATGAAGGTCATTATTGGTTGTTTCTGCCAAAAGATACGTTTGATCGTTTGGCAGCTTAACGTCTTATTGTGGTTTTAAATGCGTTTTAACATTACCCACTAATTTAATATTTTCAGGATCAATAGTTAGGACTTTAGCACCCTTGGTAAAATCCAGTTCATTTATATTTAACCAGATTATATTAGGTGTTGTGGTTGAACTAAAATAATAGGTTTTGTGGGTT
>CAZNVR010000103.1:0-7073 GCA_964576655.1 uncultured Legionella sp.
CCATATTTTGTAAAGTCACTTGAGTCCCAGGTTCTGCACTAACAGAAATCGATTCATTATTTTGTACTATAACAGAAGTCGCTTGCCCTATTGCTAAAGATTTACCATTAACCATGCCTTTATTATCTAACACGCTCACACGTATTTTATGTTGTGATTTAGTTTTTATCACACAATGAGCACTTAGCGTCCAACCAAAATGATTTGTAACGACTTTAGTCCCGTTGGAAGCCAATTGTAAATTCATCTGTTGTGCATACACATTAGATGCAAAACAAGTTATTAACGCTAGTATTATAGTATTTAAATAATTATACATATCGACATCCTTTTGTTTTAAAATTAATCAATAAGGTCTAATTATATTCTAAAAAGATTAAGAGAAGATTAAGTTAAAAAATGCGCCTCTTGTTTTGATAGCATAAATAACTAAACATTCTTCTACAGGATGCAACTTACACGGCAAGCAAGATGGGGAGAAACTATACTTTATTCTGCAGGGGAGCTACCGCACTTTATGTGCGGTATCCAAGCAAGGCTAGCCTAATAGTGCGTGAAGGATTTTATAAGATAAAATAGTTAATAATGATGCCGCAGGTAAGGTTAAAATCCATGAAGTAAAAATATTACGTATCACAATTAAATTTAATGCTCCAATACCACGCGCAAGACCCACACCAAGTACAGCGCCAACTAGCGTTTGAGTTGCTGAAACAGGAATACCTAAACTCGTTGCAACAACAACAGTGGTTGCCGCAGCCAACGTTGCAGCAAATGCTCGACTTGGGGTTAATGCTGTAATCGAACTACCTACCGTCGCAATAACTTTACGACCATACATCAATAAACCACTGATCACACCCACACAACCTAATAAAATAATCCAGGATGGATAACTGGTCACCTCTAGCGCTTGATTTGAATGCAGCACTAAACTATGAACGATACTTAAAGGCCCTACTGCCAATGCAACATCGTTAGATCCATGTGCAAACACCATTGCACATGCAGTCATTGCCATAAGTACGGCAAAATAACGCTCTACCTGCAAAAAACGATCCCTGCGTCGAATAGACTCTAACTCAGGAATACGTTTAATTAACACAAGACCAATCATGGTTAATGTAATACTACTTGCCAACGTTACCGCTAAATTTTGTTTTAAATTTAGATGAATATCAAAATGGTTTAACCCTTTAAATACCGTTATAAACGATAAAATACACCCGATTAAAAAAAGATAAATAGGCACATAGAGTTTTGCCCGCTCTAGAGGATCATTTTTTACAAAAATACTCTGCTGAATACTGATAAATAGCGCATAACCGGTGACACCAGCGATGAGAGGCGATGTAATCCAGCCAATAGCGATGTGTGAGACTTGCTCCCAATGCACCGCATCATGACCTAACACCAAGCTCCCAAACCCCACCATCGAGCCCACAAGCGCATTAGTGATAGACACAGGAACACCTAAATAGCTCGCAAAATTCATCCAAAACGTGCATGCCAACAAAACACCTAGCATACCTTCAATAAGAACGTTCGGCTGCTCAACTAACAAGCTGGTGTTAATGATGCCATCACGCATGGTTTCCGTCACACCTGCACCACCTAAAAAGGCCCCTGCAAACTCAAATATCACCGCAATGATCATGGCTTGACGAACAGTGACGGCTTTTGAACCCATCGTAGTGCTCATCACATTGGCTAAATCATTGGCGCCAACGCCCCAGGTCATTAGAAAGCAAAGACTAACAGCAAGAACAACATATAAAATAGAATGATCCATAAGAATATATTACCGGGCAATAAGAATTTGTAGACGATCACCCACAGTTTGTGCGTGGTCGGCCAAGTCGCCAATCCATTGAACCAGTTTATAGAGAAATACTATTTCAACTGCTGTTAAGTCCTTTTCCAGCTCAAAAATACGATGCCTTAATTCTGCTAATTTTTCATCGCTATCTTGTTCAATTTCATCTAACGTGACAATCATGTCTTTTACAATATTCACTTCATTACCACGAAAGCCTGTTTCAAGTAACTCATCTAATTCGTTAATCGCTTTACATGCTTGTTTTGCAGCATCAAGACAACGGCTTAAAAATGGCATAAATATCCCAGAGAGTTCCTGAGGGATGATCATTTTACGACCTACAACAAGGCCTGCAATGTCTTCAGCTTTATTGGCAATTTTGTCTTGAGCACTTAATAGCTCTAACAAATCCGTACGAGAAACAGGTAAAAAAAGACCGGCTGGAAGATGCAAACGCAATTCGCGTTTAATTAAATCGGCTTCTGTTTCCAGATCAACAATTTTATTTTTAAGAATATTTGCTGTTGACCAGTCTTGTTGAAGCACTGCTTCAAAGAAAACAAACAGTTGTTTTGCACAAATATATGCTTTATGCATATGTTGTTCGATAGGACGAATTGGAGATGGCCCGAACATGTTAAATATGCTGCCCATGGTATACGCCTTGCAAATGTTAGAAAACATTATAACGCATAAAATATTAAAATTGAACTCAATCGCGAACGCTGTAACACGATGTTACACTCAAACCATTCCTACCATACATATTGCGATCTACATCAAATCACCTTAAAATGAACAAAAACAACTCCAGATGGTAAAATTTAATGATTATTCGTGTATTATTTTTACTTCTTTCTCTTGTATCTCTAGCGCATGCGTCCCAATATAAAATCAATGTAGGAGATACGAAAGTACTTATTAAGCAATATCATAGAGGTTGTGGCAAGGCGTTTGTACATGTTCATCAAAATGAAACAACTGCATTAAAAGCAGCGAAAGCTATTGTTAAGCATCGAGGTGGCAGTGTACTTACCTTGGTTCATGCAGGCCAACGTAACATTGTTTTTCATATTCGACATCAACGTTTTGAATTTGACCCCAATCGCATTTTCACAGACGTAGGGATTAAAAAAACACTCAAACAATTTGGAGCCTATTCCCCAGCAGCACATAAAGAAGTGAAAAAGCTTGCCAATAAAATTACCTCCCTTCTACCTCAAGGAAAAATTATTGCAGTTCATAACAACAAGACCTACTCTCTGAAAAATTATTTTCCGGGCCACGAGTTAGCTTTTGATGCACGTTCCCTCAATGTGAATAAACATCATTTTTATCGTAATTTTTATTTAGTTACAAAACAACAGGATTATGTTCGTTTAAAACAATTAAATTTTAATAGCATTTGGCAAGCCCCTAATGCATTAGATGACGGCTCGTTATCAATATTTTTAGGCAAAAATCGTTATGTTAATGTTGAAGCCGGGTATGATCAGCTCGCAGCTCAAATTAGAATGTTAAAGTATGCTTAAAGGAGTGTAATATGGAACGTTGTCCTTGGGTTGGCCAAAATAAACCCTATTATGAACATTATCATGATACAGAATGGGGTGTGCCACTGCATGATGATCAAACGCTGTTTGAAATGTTGATCTTAGAAGGCGCTCAAGCGGGGCTAAGCTGGGAAACCATTCTTAAACGACGAGAAGGCTACCGTAACGCATTTAAACACTTTGACCCAACACAAGTTGCGCACATGAGCGATGCAGAACTCGAAACCTTATTAACGAATCCAGGTATTATTCGCAATCGTCTCAAAGTTTTTTCAGCTCGCAAAAATGCCCGTATATTTTTAGCGATTCAAAACGAATTTGGTAGTTTTGATAGCTACCTTTGGCAATTTGTGCAAAACTCACCAAAAATAAATAAGCCTCAATCAATACAAGACGTCCCCACCCAGAGTGTTGAATCCGATGCATTATCAAAAGATCTGAAGAAAAGAGGCATGAGTTTTGTAGGCTCAACCATCATGTATGCATTCATGCAAGCCGTAGGCATGGTTGATGATCACATTAGTACCTGTTTTCGTGCAAAACCATAGTCATAGTTACCTGGGTATCGGCTGCTTAAAATCGCCCTTTAAAACCCAATCCCGATGCTTATGGCGGAATCCAACAACATTACCAGACAGAGCAAAACAGAAAAGGATTCAACGTTATCAATACTGTTTATGATACTTTTAATGAACAGCACTCCCTTGTGATGCAAACCATAAGAGTGTATAACCTTTGTAACTGCATATTTGTCAGTGATTTTTAAGCCGTTAATTCTTTAAAATACATTAACTAATTGATTGCTTAATCAAAAAAGGTATAACGATTATGAAAGCAATTAACTTAAGTAGCCTAATCACTTTATTTTTTACCGGTATCGCCTCTGCCACAACACCTTGTGATGGTTTTGAGTTTAAAATTCAAAATAATTTGAGTGATAATTTTTTATTAAGCACAGCAAAGCTACGCAATGCTGAAATTGAACCAAACGGTATTCAGCAGTTAGAAAACAATAGCGCGTTGACATTCATCGTTAAATCAAGCGATGAAAACACACGAATGGCCGGTGAATTTATATTTCACACCATCAGCTTGCCAAGTAAAAATGTAGTCATTAAATATGAATTAAAAAATATGGGGCTGATTTGTGAGCACATTGAAACACCAACACAAAGTGATTTCACAGTACAAAAAATACGTTTACCTGGACGTGTTAGTTACATTATTGGCAACAAATAAACTCCTTTTCCACGGCAGATTTTAACCTGCTTTTATTCTCACATCACACCCTGTTATGCCGTCGTAACGCATCCTTCACAATCACAATAAATAGGCAACATAATGAATACACAAATCAAAAAAACTCTACTGATTTTGACTATCGCATCGATCATTGGATGCTCGCATCCTCCAACAATGGGTGAGCAAATGCAAACGCATTCTGAAGATACACAATCCCTGGCCTCAAAATGGCTTGAAGGCGAGACACTTTCAAATAAAGGACAACGCCTGGAGAAAAAAGGCTTGAGCTCTATCGCTGATGGTAAAAATAAAATTAAAAAAGCGTCGGCACTGACTAAAAAAGGCAAGTCTCAAGTAAAAAAAGGCGAGGCTCAAATAGCGCAGTCCAAGACGATGCTTAAAGAAGGAAACACGCTTAAGTCAATCAGTGAGCAAGAATTTAAAGAAAAATATCCTGCAAAACAACCTTAATTTATGTGGGGTAGATTTATTTGACCTGTAAGCTCAGACAGGGCGAAATCATGTGTTCTTTAAAAATGAACTCATTTCGTCTTTACGAGCGTTTAGACAGGGGCTGAAAAACGTTCCGAACTAACTTTGGTCACTGCGATCGATAGTGAAACCATCTTGTCACTTAAAAAATCCTTCGGCTCTTATTTTATATATGCTATTTTTTAAACAGTCTCTTGATAAACAGTTATTCCATTTGATTGCCGAGCATTACAAAACAAGGCTTTTCCCGAATGCAATATATGATCGAATTAGAGCGACCAAATATGGAAATACCCCTGCGTCTTATGATGGAGCGGGAGAATGTGGTCATATCAGCAATATGCTTCAAGAATATCTTGATCTTCATGGCATCAAAACCAATCGCTATTTTAAAAATAAATGGTCTGACTACCCTGAAAAACAGCTAAGTTGTTATGATCACATGTTTTTATGTACTACTGATGAAAAAATAATCATCGATGCTACCTGGAAACAATTATTTTTTGACAAAAGCGGTAAAACTGATAAGTGGTTTTCGAAATATACCGAATATTTATATGCCCTACCACCGGTGTTCGTTGGCACACCCGATGTACTTAAAAATACGTTACGTTCTCTACATAAAATACGTGATGACGACCCACTGCATAAAGATGATTTATGGTTACCCGATTGGTACGAAAAGGCAGAGAATATAGACGAAGCAAAGCGTAAGGGTTGCCAACGCTAACAAGCTCATTGTCAGATTTAAATCTAGGGCGATGATATGGACTCATCCTTTCTGTTTAATCCAAATCAATGAGCAAGCCAAGAAGAACATGAATTTAAAATTTCGAGCAAATGTTTCAAAACGCATAGCAATGCTGCGAAAATGTTTCAATCTAGCAGAAATGCGTACAAAACGAGTTCAGGTCTTGCTCCTTCTGTCAATAAGCTGCTCGCATCATCATTTCTTCGTGAGGCTCGTTTGCACTAGAGCTTACCACAGGCGACTCTTGGGTTTGACAGAAAGAAAAAAGAGAGTGTTGGTTGCTCGCATATAGCGGTATGAAACCATCTCGCATAAGTTGGCGGGCATTATTACGCGAGCGTTGACCAGAAACAGGTATAGTTGCTTTTGGTTTCGGCACACTTTGCCAGGCCAAAAATCCACGAAAACCGGCCTGAAAGTCATCAATCGAGAGTGTCTCTTCTGCACAAACACCCCAAGTGGAAATTTTGATAGTAATAGTGTTATACATCTTGTCAAAGAATATGTTATGAAGATAGACATAATGGGAGAACTCCACGCCCGCTAATGATAACTTCATGTTGGCTGAATTATCACCCAGAATTTTCAGACAAAGATTGATATCCATCAGCATAATAATAGAAGCAGAGCTCTGAGACCATTTACATAAATAATCAATATGTTTTTCAACACTTTGAAAAGTATAATGTTTTTCGCTATATACTTCACCCAATAATGCTTGATGAATTTGTGACAATGGATGACCATCGGTATTGCGTAACTCCATTGTTTCAACGATGCTACACCGGTTTTTTGGAATGTTAAGGCGGTCTTCAAAAAAATGCATCCAATCGACCATTTGTTTGGGTAATGTCGCACCTTGAATCTGCTCTATCCATCGAGCGATTGGATGATATCCTGTATAGTTGAACTGGTGTTTTAGTGCCATCATAATGGCCAGATCCGTTGGCAAACTGCTCAACTCATTCTCAATTCGCGTAGGCAAAGATAAACCTACCTCGCGTGGATTATGTTGAAACGTGCGTAAAAACGCCATAAACTCATTTGGGTGAGCGTATAAAAGAGCATATAAAAGTGCAGCTGGCCCACATAAATTATAAACATCTTGATTGATTGTTTCCGGCGAGAGAGACAGTTGTTCAAGATGATTCGCAGGAGGCGTAGTCGTGGGAGCGAGAATGTTTTTATGTATCAGATAGGATTGCACCCCATATCC
>CAZNVR010000104.1:0-6833 GCA_964576655.1 uncultured Legionella sp.
GATGAGTTATTCATTGAGTAACATCGACATTTTGCTTTGATCATAACGCATGCGTTTATAGAAAATTCTACTATACTACTCTATACCGCATTTATATCAGTGTAGAGATATGAGCAACACAGCCTTGACTATTGATTTATTAACAAACATCGTGTCCCAAGCTGAAAACAATCACGACGGGGATACAGCAAACTATATTCCTGAATTAGCGAATGTGAATAAAGATATAACAGCAATTGCGGTGGCGCAATTAGGTTTGGAGCCATGTAGTTATAGTAATCTACCTCTTCCACCCATTACGTTACAAAGTACTGCAAAATTAATCCCGCTGATAGGGTTACTTGAAGAATATGGTCCTGAATGTGTTTTAGATTGGGTTAAAGTTGAACCATCAGGAGATGATTTTGCATCCATCACGCGTTTGGAGCGATTTGGTCCTAAGCCGTCTAACCCGATGCTGAATGCAGGGGCTATTACGTTGTGTTCTCGTATACCAGGTCAAGATCAAGAGCAATTTGTTTGGCTAGATCATTGGGTTAATAAATTGTTTAACCAATCGCTTGTTATCAATACGTCGGTCTATCATTCAGAACAACGTACAGGTGATCGCAATCGGTCTTTAGCTTATTTGTTACATAGCCGTCAAAATTTAGCAACCGATGTGGTCAAAACTCTGGATTTATATTTTGCTTTGTGCTCATATGAAGCAACCATTGAACAAGTACTTTATTTACCTGCTTTATTAGCCAATAGGGGATGTGATCCGTTCACTCAGCAACGAATAATTTCTAAAGAAACCTGCAATATTACAGTGGCTATTATGGCTACGTGTGGGTTATATGATGAAACAGGTACACATATGGTTCGCTGTGGGATGCCGGCTAAAAGTGGCGTGTCTGGGTATACGTTTGCTGTGGTACCAGGACGTGCAGGTATTGCTGTGTTAAGCCCGAGAGTGAATGCAAAGGGGAATAGTATACGAGGTGAAATGATGCTTGAAGCGTTATCTAAATCAATGAGTTGGCATTTTGCAACATTATAATTAAGGACACGCTCCATGGAATGGGATATTACACGGGGTTAGGGAGCATGATATTTCCAAAACTTTGGCATATAGATACAACATAGCCCCACGCCTAGCACACAAAAAATACCTCCTGATACAAGAGCTATAGGAATGCTTAAACCTGTAGCCATAAATCCTGCTCTCATATCGCCTAAATGAGGCCCACTGATATAGCTTATCATTTCAATACCTGCCAACCGGCCTCGATATTCAGTAGGAATGGTATTATTCCAAAGTGTGCTTCTGAAAATGCCGCTTATTGCATCTAGTGCACCAAATAAAGCTAAGCAAAAAAGAGCGGGCCATAATGCGCGGGATAAACCAAATCCAATAATAGCAACACCCGAAAGGCCCGCTGCAATCGCTATTGCTTTACCATCTTGCTTAATCCTAGCCGTCCATCGACTAAAAAATGAGACAAAAAGAGCACCTACGGCGGGTGCTGCATATAATAGTCCTAATGTTTTTACACCACCAAATGTGTGAGCAAGGGCTGGAAACAGTGCTGTAGGCATAACAAATAACATGGCAATAATATCAACAGCATAACTACCTATTAGTTCTTGTCGTTTAAATGCAAAGGTTATGCCGTCTTTTAATTCGCTTAAAATGGATGAGTTTTTGGGTGGTATTGGCGTTAGTCGACGCATACAACATAAACTAATTAAGGAAATTAAAAAGGTGATTAAATCAATAAAATATGTGATCACGAGTCCGTATTGAGCAATTAACAAACCGGCAATGGCAGGTCCTGTAATCATACAAAAACTAAATTTAAAGCTAGATAAAGCTCCAACTGCTTTATATTGAGCTGGTTTAATTAATTGCTGATTCATGCTTTCAAAGGCAGGGCGATGTAAACCATTAATGGCTGACATACAGGGAGATATGATAAAAATAAATACTAGATTGGGTGATGCGCTGTATGCATTGAATGTTAATAAAGCACAGCCTAGCATCAATATGATTTCGCTGAGAATTACAAGTTTTCGTCTGTTATATCGATCAGCAAAAACGCCACCAAGCAAGGCTGTAAATAAAACCGGTAATAGTTGAGCGAGACTTAAGAAACCTACCAGTAATGATGAGTGGGTGAGGGCATATATCTGATAAGGCAGGGCAACTCGCGTAATCATTGTTCCAATAAATGATATGAATTGTCCGAAATATAACAAAGCAAAATCGCGATTATTTTTAAGCGGTGAAAGATCCAATAGATAAGACACAATAAACTTTAATGAAAAAATTATGACTTATGATACACATGGTTTTAATCATTGACAAAATATGTCTTGTTTACAGGGCAGGGCGAAATCATGTGTGCTTTAAAAATGAACCTATCTCGTATTTAGGAGCGTTACGGATTTTACTAATCTCGTCTTTACGAGCGTTAGCGAAGTAATCCACAGTGATTTACAATTAAAAATCCGAACTGGCTTGCTTCGCTAACGTATGCCAAGACAGATTTATCTAACGTTTGTTAAGACGGAATTTCACACTCAGTGAGGTCATGTTGACTACTTATGAGCTCGCCCGTTTAGAGGTTGTTGTATAAAAAAAATATTGGTGTTAGCATCAAAGTTCAATATAAATTCATTCTCAAATATAAATGATCAACTCATCTATTCATCAAGCTGTTGTGAGTGCCTCTAAGGTGAGTGGTCTTTTGTTATCTAATATTCTTGTTCTAGTGTTAATCCTTTACGAGTATTTCGCCTGGTAGGATGATCTGCGCCTTTCCAGGCGTAGACTCAGCAGATGAAATACTTACCATTTATTGATATTTAGGGGATTTCATTATGAACAATCGTTCTGAACAAACACAATCTTTGTGGATAAAAGTAGCTCAATCACCGTGGGTTCAAGGTCCTTTTTTAGGGTCAAGCGTTGCAGTGATGGTTACGCCATTATTAAACTGGAATAATCATGTATTAAATCATGCAAAAACAGCCTTTAAAAATCCAATGATGGGAGCGTTTGCTTATGCTTCCTCAGCGATTCCAGGATATGCAACAACGTTTGTGACTAAAGCTTTGTTGAATAATACTCAGGAATCCAGAACGTCATCGTATGATTTATTAACCTCTTTTGTAGCGGGTGCTTTTTCAGGATTGGTTTGTACGCCATTTGAATCAGTGGCTCAAAATAAATTTATAACAAATAGTGCTTTTTATAAAACCACTGCATTAAAGATGATAGAGCATCACGGGTATACATCTTTTTTTCGAGGTGGAGCAAGTATTATGTTGAGGGAAGGATTGTGGTCAACCGTTTATTTGAGTGCTATTCCTGTGATGTCACAGTCATTGCAAGATAAAGGAGTAAACAAGGTACAAGCAGATTTATTGTCGGTGTTAACAGTAGCAGGGGGATATGGTTTATTGAGCTCGCCATTAAATCAGTTGCGATTTAAAAAACAACATGGTTTAACCGAGGATACAATCAATAAAAGTTATTTTGAGCATGCTAAAACGATTTTTAATCAAGATGTTAAGTCTAGTCATGTCGCACGAATGCGTTTTTTCTTTAAAGGAGGATTAGCACGCACTAAAACAACCACTGTTGCGGCAGGATTAATGGTTAAAGGTGGTGAGTTGTATAATCATACCATCGAACAGTTTAGCAAAATGTAGTCTACGTTGTGTTTTCCGCGCCTTGTGCGCGGAATTAACGATTAGAAGCATAAGAAGAAAATTAATCTGATGCTGCCATATAAAAACCAATGGTTTCGTTTGAACGTTCCGTGCAGTCAATAACGCCGGATGATGAGGAAGAATAATTCATGTCCAAGGGATTACAAATCATCGCTCGAACAAGTCTGGGGCCTGCTCCTGGCATGCCAGCATGAGCGACTTTTCGGTTATCAACCAATAAAATATCCCCTTTTTTCCATAAACAGGATGAATAAAAACGTCGGATTAATCCAGCTAGCTCCTCTATATCTTGATCACTAAAACAGCTACCTACTCGTGTCTGAGATAAGCTAGTCTTTTTTAATGCTCGATAGACCTTAATTTTTAGTCGAAGAATCTTCAATGCTTCTTTAGGAGAATGATAAAACGATAAACAAGCAACTGAAATACGCTCTAGAAAAGTAAATACAGCCGTTGGAAGTTTCCAAACAAAACGATGCCAAAACCAGGTTTTTCCTTGATAATCCTTCATAAAATGCGCTCTTAATTTTGCATTTAATGTTTTTAATTCAAATAAGTTAATTTGTAAGGATTTTTTTTGTGTATCAGGGTGCAAAAACACGTTTGGTTTATACATAAGAATGAATTTATCATGACCGGCATCAATAATCGGAAGATTAAATTGTTTGCAAAGTTTAATCACTGCCTCATGTGTTAAGTTATATCGTTCAGCGACTTCAGATACCAACCAGTTTGCGACTAAAAAAACGTCTTTTTCTAATTTATGTTTTAGTGTGGGTGTGAGCGCATCATAAACGCTTTCCATATTGACCAACCCCGTCTCTCCTCCAACTTGTGATGGCTTTGAGCAAAAAAAACAAATGTAAGCAGGTACATCGGTTGAATAATAATTTTCACTATGAAAACCGCCTAGATAAAGCGTTCCCCCTGTTTTATAAACAGCATTGGTATGGAGTATGTATTTTAAATTATCAACAGGAATACGACCCTCTTCAGACATAAAGGCTTCGCTAATGCCTCGAAATGAGTCAATGCTTAACACGGTTTTTTCAAAATCTTCATCAGAGGCAACTGCAAAACCACGCAGTAAAATAGCACCATAGGTTGATATATCTTGTTTGAGAGGGGTAGAATGTTTTGCTAAAAAGCATTGTAAAAAATCAAGTGATGTATTGTCTTTGGCTTCAATCACCAAAGGGAGATGCTTTTCATCAGATAAAATTAATCGCTCATCCTTTCTCAGAAAGCGAGTAGTAACTCCTGTATATTCATTCATCGTCAATATCCTTTTTGGGATGATAGTTATGTGATGAGTATGCCTGACACGGTTTTATGAGTCTAGATAGCAGTATTGAATTCCTTACCCGCCATGATTACTAATTTACATATTGCATTAAATCTTTCAGCGCCCTAGTTGTCTTTTCTTGTTTTTAATAATAATATGAGTCAATTTTGATTAACAAGGATAAAAAATGAATTCTATTTCGCTATTGATCAAAAAAGACATGCATTATTCATTGAATAAAGGGCGTTTCTTTAAATATCATTGTCCTGATGCTACTTTAATCGTTGACGGTAACCTTGATTTGTCCGGAGAGGATGTAAATAGTCATATTCATGTTAAAAATTTAATTGTTACACCTAGAGGACAGTTAAGCATAAACAATAGTCAATTAATTGTTGATGAGCAGCTTCATAATTATGGTGCTGTCATATTCATAAACTCTTTTGTAATGGCAGATACGCTTATAAATGAAGGTGCCAATGCTCGCTTTATTTGGAACATGTTAAGACATCAGATCACGGTTTTTGATCGTAATTGCCTTAAAAAGCCCGATTCAAAGAAAACTAATCTTGCCAATCAAAATTCATCTGTTGATGATAACGATGATAATTTAGAGTTTAATCAAATTTTATCTCAGATTGATTAATCAACGTCTCCATCTTCTCTCTCTAAACGCCTTGCTCCTGTCATAATATGTTTGTGCGCAGGAGTTTTTGAATTGAACCATGCGTGGTTGTCAACCAATTTGCAATTTGCTCCTGAATTATTTTAAGATAAATTAGGGTCCATATATGTCAACAGGCCCTAGCCCTTGGTCTTTTGTTGCTGTATTTCTTTTTGAAGAGAGATAAAGATGGAGAATAATTTATTAAAAGAACTCTATTATCAATTAAAAAAGCTTTCAATCCAAACGCAAGGGCCAACTGTTTTGTTTGGGAAAGCTAAAAATGAACATCAAATTTTAAAAGTTATCGAATTTGTTGAAGTTTTTTCTGTTTTAGAAGATGAGTTAAATGCTCGTATCATGAGTGTGGATGACATCAATGAATTAACTCTTTTATTTAAAACAGCACGCCCTGATGAGGTGGAGAAGGGCTTTTCTGATTGTCTTCATTCTTTTTCTAAAGCAAACCAACCTCAAGCATTGGATTATTTAAATGTAATTAAACGCTTATATGACGAAGCACAAGCAGAATTTAAAGAAAAATTAAATGATTATACTTTAGGGCAAACGCACGCATCCTAATGTTTATCAGGTTATATCCAAAAAAGTCGCACCCAAATATACAATGCCGTTAATCCTATAAAAGGGATAATCAAAAAACCAAGAAAAAGATGAATCTGGGTTCTGTTTTCTGGAGAGGCTTTATAAAATTTTATGAATTTTTTAAACACGCCATTTTGCCTTGAAATAAAACTAGTTATATTTTCAGGGCGAGATCATGAGTTGTCAACATGACCTCACTGAGTGCGAAATTTCGTCTTGGCAAACGTTAGCGAAATCCGTCTTTGCGACCCGAAGGGGACGCAATCGAGTAGTTCAGCGCACGGAACCCTGGGCTGTTTTTCTATCGCTCGCAGTGACCAAAATTAGTTCGGGACGTTTTTTAGTCCCTGTCTAAACGCTCGTAAAGACGAAATGGGTTCATTTTTAAAGCACGCATGATTTCGCCCTGGTTAGATTTTTAATTGTAATACATTTTTGATAAAACGTGCCTATAATTTTCTTATGAAAAAGATTCGTGCAATAAAACATGACATGTAGTAACTGGATTGGAATAATTATTGATGATTAATTTAAAAGGATATTTTAAATGCATCATTCATT
>CAZNVR010000104.1:6843-7072 GCA_964576655.1 uncultured Legionella sp.
GCGATGGGGTTTGCGTTAGCATTGTTATTTGGATTTATTGCGTTACGTTTTAAAATCCCAGCGTTAGTGGGTTATTTATTAGCCGGTGTTACCATTGGTCCGTTTACCCCAGGGCTTGTGGCTAATGCGGCTATAGCTCAAGAGCTTGCAGAAATTGGGGTGATGTTATTGATGTTTGGAGTAGGGCTGCATTTTTCCTCGTCTGATCTTATGCGAGTGCGTAAAATAG
>CAZNVR010000105.1:0-6959 GCA_964576655.1 uncultured Legionella sp.
CTTAGTCGATGAGCTTAATCGCTTTTGTCGAGCAAAAGTTATTGAACCTTGCAGTGCGGTGAGTTTAATTGGCCATCATATTCGCACCGTTTTACCTCAAATGGGTTCAGCCTTGGAAGTGTTTGAGGATCAACAAGTGCATTTAATGTCTTTGGCTTCAAACGATCTAAATTTAACATTTGTAGTTGATGAATCCAAAGCCGATAAATTATGTCAAAAACTGCACACGTTATTAATAGAGAATAACCCACAAAGTTTTTATTATTCAAAAAGCTGGCATGAAGAATTTGGTATCCCTGATGTATTGCGCACACCTTGGTGGGAAAGTGCTCGTGAAGAACTCTTAACACTCGCTGAAACGCATGCTCCTTGTTACGTATATCATTCTCAAACGCAGGCCGACAGAGCAGATGAATTACAAACATTGACCTCTGTTGATGAATTATTTTATGCCGTGAAGGCAAACCCCCATCCTTCTGTATTACAAACGCTTTTTGCTAAACAGGTTAATTTTGAATGCGTATCTACACAAGAATTAGATTTGGTTTTATCCTTGTTTCCTGCAATCGATAAGCATCGTTTACTATTCACACCTAATTTTGCTCCTAAAAGTGATTATGTTTATGCATTATCGTTAGGGTGTTACATTACAATCGATAGCCTCTACCCATTAGAAAACTGGCCTGAACTATTTTCTAATCAAGAGATTTTTTTAAGAATCGACCCAGGATGTGGCGCAGGTCATCATAAATATGTATGCACAGGCGGCAATGAATCAAAATTTGGTATTCCAAAACTTGATCTTGAGCTTGCTGCTACTTTAGTTTCAAAACACAATATTAAAGTCATCGGCTTGCATGCGCATTCTGGCAGCGGCATTCTCTCGCCTGATTTATGGCAACAAACCGCATTAATGTTGGCTGCAGAAACAACCTTGTTTCCAGATGTCACTATTCTAAATATGGGTGGCGGCTTGGGGCTTGCTGAAAAACCAGGCCAACAACCCTTGGATATGGCCGTTTTGGATGCATCCCTGATGGCTGTAAAAACACGCTATCCCAAGCTCTCATTATGGCTTGAACCAGGGCGATTTTTTGTAGCAGAAAGTGGCATTATTCTTGCAAAAGTCACTCAGTGCAAAGAAAAAGGAAAAGTGCGATTTATCGGCATTGAAACCGGCATGAACTCCTTGTTACGCCCAGCACTGTACGGCTCCTATCATCACATTGTCAATTTAACTTGTTTAAATAATGAAAACACCGGATTTGCCCATGTTGTAGGGCCTATTTGTGAGTCAGGTGATACTTTAGGTTATGATCGATTATTCCCTGATACAAAAGAAAATGACATTATGCTGATTGCGAATACCGGTGCCTATGGCCACTGCATGAGTTCATTTTATAATTTAAGACCACCCGCCCAAGAAATTGTATTTGAAGATACCTCTGTATTCTCATAATAAAAAGCAGTCTGCATGATGGCGCCAACCACCATGCAGACTGTTTTAACCTAAGATAAACATCAATCTCTCATACGCTTAATGTTGAGAACTATGTATAATTAGGGCATCATTTCTTGTATCCAGACTAAAGACCACCGTGCTAAATGATAGTCAACAACGTGCAAAAGCCACTGACCCCATTCAATCGTACATCGTGCAAGCCCCTGCAGGTTCTGGTAAAACAGAAATTTTAACGCAGCGTTATCTGCGTTTATTAAGTACGGTTACAGCACCAGAACAAATTATTGCCCTGACCTTTACCAGAAAAGCGGCTAATGAAATGCGGGAGAGAATTTTGCGTGCGATGCATCATGTCGCTCGCGGTGACCAAGCAACATCACCCCATCAACAAACCACTTATGACTTTGCAGCGGCAGCCCTTGCACAAGATAAAGCCCTAGAATGGCAACTATTACAACAACCGCATCGTTTACGGGTTATCACGATTGATTCACTTTGCCAAACGTTAACACACGCCATTCCTCTGCAAGACAAACAAATTCATTACGCACACATTAGCGATAAACCACATGAACATTATTTACAAGCAGCAAAAGCATGTCTTGATTTTGCAATAACACATGAAACGTATCACTCAGCGATAAAAACACTATTAATTCACGTAGATAATCGACAAGATCATTTATTAACATTATTCATCAGTTTATTATCCAAACGCGATCAGTGGCTGTCTTCACTTTATCAAGCTCAATCTCAAGACAAAGCTCAATATGAACAAGGCATTCAATGGATTGAGGAGCATGAATTAGAGCGTTTTCGTCAAACTATTCCTAAACACTGTGCACAGGAATTAACGCGTCTTGCACAACAGGTGGCTTGTATTGAAGGCAACATGGATTCACCCAGATACCCATTATGCGATTGGTCTGCATTTGATGCGCTGGATGGCACGCTTGCGAACAGCCTTTGTGCGCTTGTTTTAACATCACAAAACACATTGCGTAAGGCGTTTGATCATCATGTCGGCTTAAAAAAGGGAGCGTGTTCTGATCAAGAATATACTGAATTGAAAACAGCAAGTAAGCTATTATTAACAGAGCTCGCTGAATTACCCGATTTTCTTGATGCCTTATTACGCATTAAACATCTACCCACACCGCATTACGATCAGGAGCAATGGCAAGTACTGCAAGCGCTGTTCACCCTATTGCCTGTATTAGCAGCTCATTTAAATATGGTGTTTAGCGAACACAATGAAGTTGATTTTTCTGCTATTTCACAACAAGCATTACAAGCATTAGGCCATGATGAAAACCCTACTGATTTAGCTTTATATTTAGATAATCGCATCCACCATATTTTGGTTGATGAGTTTCAAGACACATCGATTCAACAATTTCATTTATTAGAAAAATTAGTGCATGGTTGGGAACCTAACGATGGTAAAACATTATTTGTTGTTGGCGATCCCATGCAATCCATTTATCGATTTCGATCAGCTGAGGTAGGATTATTTTTACGTGCTCGCGAACATGGAATAGGAGCTGTTCATTTAACACCATTGGAACTCACATGCAATTTTCGCTCGACTGAAACAATTGTGGATTGGGTCAATGTACAATTCAAAACGATTTTTCCCAACACCAATGATATTGAATTTGGAGCAGTATCTTTTCATGCATCGGTGAGTGTTAAACCAGCTAATGCACAGAGTTTTATCAAAGCATTCCAGTATGAGACCCGTATCCAAGAAGCACGTGCGATTGTAGAGCTTGTTCAAGATGAGTTACTTGCCTATCCAGATGACAACATTGCCCTGCTTGTACGATCACGCAGTCAACTAGTGGATATTGTTCGATTATTAAGAGAACACGCTATTCCTTTTCAAGGCGTGGAAATTGACCAGCTATCCAATCTTCCTCATTTACAAGATGTATGGTCTCTGACTCAAGCGCTGCTTATGCCTGCTCATAGATTGTCTTGGCTAGCTCTGTTAAGAAGCCCATGGTGTGGTCTATCCTTAGCCGATTTGCATTGTATTGCCAATTATTCAAAATCAAAATCAATTTTTTTTGCATTATCCGAATTAGATAAAATAACTGATTTAACCGCTAACGGTCGTCTACGGGCGCAATTTGTCTACACTATACTTCATTCGGCATTAACACAACGTCATCAGCAATTGTTGGTTGACTGGATCATGAGCACCTTAGAGCAATTACAATTAAAATCCATATTAACACCTGCTCAACAAGAAGATTTAGAACAATATTGGCTATTATTGGAACGTTTTGAAAAAGACGGCCAGCTGAGTGATATTGAGTTATTTAAAAATGAATTGAATAAACTTTACTCTCAAAAAGTGACACCCTCACGCCTACAAATTATGACCATTCATAAATCCAAGGGGTTAGAGTTTGATTGTGTTATTTTACCAGGCCTAAGTAGTAAAGCATCTAATAAAGATATGCCTCTTTTGCGTTGGTTAAAAATACCTACTCAACAACAGCGTGAACTCCTTCTTCTTTCGCCGATGAAAGCAGCTCATCATCAACAATGCCTTTTGTATAACTACCTGGGTAAATTGGACTCACAAAAAGATGATTATGAATTACAACGTCTTTTTTATGTTGCTGTCACACGTGCAAAAAAACGGCTTTATTTATTTGATGGAAAGAGCAAGATCATCCAGGGAAGTTTTCGCAGTCTTTTAGTTAACCAGAATTTTCTTAAAACAGACAATGAATTGATGCAAACAGAATCGATCAACAGTTACCCGGATCTTTATCATCTCCCCATTGCTTTTTATCAACAAATACCTGAGCGCATTAGTGAATCCAAGAGTGCTTCTGTTGCGATTACACCAAATACTACACCACGTTTAATGGGTATTGTTGCTCACGAATTATTACAATGGATTTGTGATAACCATCCCCAAACAATAGCTGAGGTGCCTTGGGCTTTAGCAACTTATTCGTTTAAGACCATGGGGTTTCATCCTGACGAATCATCAAAAGCATTGGCCGTTTTACAAGAGCAATTAACCTGCTTATTTACAGATCCTATTGGCAAATGGATTATTAAAAAACATGTTAGCGAAAAAAATGAATATGCCCTGCTTGTACCAGACGAAGGTGAAGTGGCTACTCGTATTATTGATAGAACATTTTGCGAAAATGGCGTCAGATGGGTTATTGATTTTAAAACAGGCCGAGAAGACCATAAAATGCAACTAAAACACCGTCAACAAGTCAATGAATATGCAAAACGTTTACTAACCCGCTTCCATGAGCCGGTGCACTGCGGAATTTACTACTTAACAACAAATACATGGATACATTGGGCATATGAACCTACTAATACCCAATAATCAACACACAAATTGTAAGTTACATTATAACCAATGAGTAAACTGAGAGTATCACGGTAAACGTATATCTCAATTCATAGCAGCTGTACATGACAAAAAATATGTCATGTCATGTACAAAGTAAAAGGGCTAAAGAACCTACTTAACCCCTTCTTTTTAGTCTATTATCGTGTTGCTCCTCTTCCTCTCGCCCTCTTTTCCCAGCAATGCTTTCTTGTGGTTGCAAGCCTAAAATTTCGATATGTCGCACCCTTAACTCAAACGTGGAGCTTCTTTTTGGTATATTGTTTACGACATGTTTTGCAATGTTTTCAACCAAATATGCTCCACAGCTTGAATTATCATCTTGGAAGAAATAAGTTTTGTCTTCAACAATCAGCTGTGATGGTTGATAAATGTCTTGCGCAGCTCTTTTTGTAGCTTCCATCACGAGAGTTTTACACGTTGAATTTTTTAAGCTGTCATAATAGGCGATCCTTACATGAGCCCCATGAACAAAGAGGTTAACCGCGACCCAATGTTGATTGATGCAAATGGGGACAATCAGGTGGATATTGTCATGAATGTGGTTGTTGCCCAGGAAGTTGAGCAAATGAGCTTGAAGGTTGGTTTCGGAGGGCGCTTGATGGTAATCAAGAGGTGCCAGGAGATGAAAATTGGCTTTTCCCTCCAATTTCTTTTCCAATAACTGATGAACGTGTTCAGAAGTATAGTAAGCATAGCTATTGGGTTGACCGTTTGGCAGCACCAAAGAGTCGTCTTGAAAAGCCGCTGTTCTTGATGATGCTGTAAAAAGTGAAGAATGGGGCGAAACAATTGAGTGAAAAGGAGCTTGTATTGTTTGCAAAAACAATGGTGTTGCCTGTTCTTCTCGTTCCTCTTCTTCATCAAGTAGCTGCTCGTTTTGCATTTCAATCACAAGGCGCTGCTCTCTTAATCTAGGTGTCACGATATGGTGGTGCTGAGAGTGAAACTGGATTGATTTATCGAGTAACACGTATTGCAATTGTGTGAGTGCCTCCGCATTCGTTTGGTGCAGTTGCTTTCTTAAAAACAAAGCTTCAACCAACGCCAGGCTTGCGCGATGGTCTTGATAAAATCCAAGTCCTATCAATGCATCGACCATGTGTTTAAGTTCTTTTAAAGGCAAGTAGAGGATAATTGGATTTAAGTCATGCCCAATAGCAAACTGGTATTGCATGTGCTTACTGCATGCTTGCAGTAAGCGTTCAAAATAAGCATGGGTTGATGTTGAAATCAGTTGTTTTAAAGCTGTGGCGGGTATTTTCTGTAGAAACGTGGTGGCCATAGTATTGGCCGTTTTCTTGCTATCAAAAACGACCTCAGCAACTGGTTGCGTAACCCTTGGTGCACGTGGCTCTGCAAAAAAAGAAGCATTTCCGCAACCCCGTGGAGTTGGATGCGTTTTAGGTGTGAAATGTTCAATGCCTAAAAGCAGTTCAAGGGCCACGATGTTTTTATCAGCAATCAATCTAAAGAGTTGATTTTGATAAGCCATATTCCATTCAGGTGATTGCTGAGATACACCTGCCTGGGTAGTACGAACTCGAAGAATCGGCGTGATAGATGACACAACAGGAGCCTGTAGGCCCAGTTGCGTGGTTAATGCGATTTTTTGTGCCACAGGCAGTTGGGCAAGAATTTCGTCCAGCTCTCGTTGGCGTGCCAGGCTGTGTTGAGCATACGTCAAAGTCAATTCATCGAGCAAGTGTTCAAATATATGGGGGGGTAATATTGTGTGGTTTGAGGTAAATCTTGCATAGAATCCCAAGAGCTTAACCACTTCATGAGGATGCAGGTAAGATGCATTAAACACCGCATTAAAAAGTTCATTCAATCGCACATGGTCTTGGTATTGAAGTGCACTTAATCCTTGTAGCAATTGACGTAAACTAATGTACTTGCAGTTTTCTAAGTTACCCACTGAAAGCATCATGGTCAGGGGTAACGTCGCGATGTTTAGCAAAATAGTTGCATTAGCCAATTCACCCAAGGCGTAAAGGGTGTTGGCGATATTCTGACTATTGGGACTGCCTTTTAACAGTTGAGCCAACAAAGGCTCTAATGCCTTTGTTGTCAAGCTACCCTGTAATTGCCCAGCTTTAG
>CAZNVR010000106.1:0-6953 GCA_964576655.1 uncultured Legionella sp.
CTAGACTGAAGCAATTTTATAAAGACAATGTTGTCGAAATGATGATGAAAAAATTCGGCTACACAAGTATTATGCAAGTACCGAAAATTCAGAAAATCACACTCAATATGGGTGTTGGTGAAGCTGTAGGCGACAAAAAAGTCATGAATTTTGCAGTCGATGATATGACAAGAATTACAGGTCAAAAACCTGTGATTACCTTGGCTAAAAAATCTTTGGCTGGTTTTAAAATCCGAGAAGGTTGGCCAATTGGTTGTAAAGTAACATTGCGTAGTGACCGTATGTATGAGTTTCTTGATCGTCTCATTACCATTACTTTACCTCGTGTGCGTGACTTTCGTGGTCTGAATCCCAAGTCATTTGACGGTACTGGCAACTATAGTATGGGTATTCATGAGCAGATCGTATTTCCTGAAATTGATTTTGATAAAATTGATGGAATTCGTGGGCTTGATATTTGTATAACTACTAGCGCTAAAACAAATGAGGAAGCAAAAGCTTTGTTAGAAGCATTTAACCTTCCGTTGAAAGATAGAGACAGAAAATAAGAAGGGTATAACTGTGGCTAAAAAATCGATGTGTGAACGCGAAGAAAAGAAATGGCTTCTTGTTGAAAAACATAGAGCTCAACGAGTAGAATTAAAACGGATTATAAAATCATCCGTTGATCCAGATGAAATTCGAGCAGCTCAAGACAACTTGCACAAGTTGCCAATTAATTCCAATCCTGTTCGTCATACCACCCGCTGCCAGCAGTGTGGTCGATCGCATGCAGTTTATCGTAAATTTGGACTGTGCAGGATTTGTTTGCGCCAGCAATTAATGACTGGAAATGTCACAGGTGGCAGAAAATCCAGCTGGTAAAACCTTTTTCATTGGAGAACGACTGTGAGTATGCATGATCCAGTTGCTGATATGTTGACTAGAATTAGAAATGGCCAGCAAGCGAAGCACCAGCAGGTGAAATTAACTTCATCAATTTTAAAAGAAGAAATAGCAAGAGTACTGAAAGAAGAAGGTTACATATCTGACTATTCAGTTGAAACTCTTGATAATAATCTTAAATCTATTACCGTTCACCTTAAGTATTATCAAGGACGTCCTGTAATTGAACGAATCAAAAGAATAAGCCGACCTGGCTTGCGTGTCTATAAATCAGCTAAAGATTTGTCGGCTGTTCCAGGTTTCGGGATTGCAATAGTGTCTACTTCTCGAGGTGTGATGACTCATAAGGCCGCTAAAACAACCGGTGTCGGCGGTGAAGTCATTTGTGAAGTGGCTTAATACGAACGAGGATTGATATGTCTAGAGTAGCTAAAGCCCCTATATTACTGCCTGCTAATGTTGAGCTGTCAGTTGGCAACGATGCAGTAACTGTAAAAGGGCCAAAAGGAACCTTAACCCAACATTGCAATAAATTAGTCAGTGTTTCAATGTCTGACACGAATGATAAGCAAGTTGTTTTTAAGCCCGCTTCAAATGATCCTAATGCATGGGCTCAGGCAGGAACTGTACGGGCCTTAGTGAGCAACATGATTCACGGTGTTACTGTTGGTTACGAACGTACACTGGAGCTTGTTGGCGTAGGCTATCGTGCTGCAGCTAAAGACAAGGTTGTTTCCTTGTCCCTTGGTTTTTCGCATCCGATTGAATATGTTCTGCCTGAAGGTGTTGTTGCTGAAACCCCAAATAATACAACTATTATTTTAAAAGGGATCGATAAACAACGTGTAGGTCAAGTTGCTTCTGAAATTCGTGCGTTTAGACCACCAGAGCCTTATAAAGGTAAAGGTGTTAAATACGCTGGTGAACAAATCATACGCAAAGAAGCTAAAAAGAAATAAGGTGTGAATTATGAATAAGCAGCAAGCTCGTACTCGACGCTCTATTAAAACAAGAGCCATTATTCGCCAATCTAAACGACCAAGATTGGTCGTTCACCGTACAGGGGCGAATATTTACGCACAAATTATTGTGTCTGGTGAGCAAGGAGACTTGGTTTTAGCATCAGCTTCAACTTTAGATAAAGAGTTAAAATCAACTTTAACAGGTAAGAAATCTGAAAAAGCCTTTCAAGTTGGTAAATCACTCGCTCTGCGCGCACAAGAAAAGAACGTTTCTGATGTGGCTTTTGATCGTGCCGGCTATAAATACCACGGACGAGTTAAAGCATTAGCTGATGGCGCTCGTGATGCTGGTTTGAATTTTTAAGGAACAGTTATGGCATTTGATGATTCAACAAAAACTGATGGTTACCAAGAAAAATTGGTATCTGTTAATCGTACTGCAAAAGTAGTCAAGGGTGGACGTGTTTTCGGATTCGCTGTTCTTGTCGTTGTAGGAAACGGAAAAGGCATGGTTGGTTTTGGACGCGGTAAAGCACGTGAAGTGCCTATTGCTATTCAAAAAGCGATGGATCAAGCTCGAAAAAATATGACCTATATTCCGTTGGCTGGCACAACTATTCATCATGAAATTTCATGGAATTATGGTGCATCAAGAGTATTTATGAAGCCTGCGAGTGAAGGTACAGGAATTATTGCCGGTGGAGCAATGCGTGCTGTTCTTGAAGTGCTTGGCGTACATGATATTCTAGCTAAAAGTATTGGTTCCACGAATCCTAGTAACATTGTTCGTGCGACTATTGGCGCGTTAACAAACATTGGCACACCTGATTATGTAGCAGCTAAACGCGGCAAATCAGTTGCTCAACTGATGGCAGAACAATAATGGAAAAGACAATTAAAATTACTCTGGTTAAAAGCCTGATTGGCAGATTACCAAAGCATATTCTGATCGCAAAGCAATTGGGATTAAAAAAAATGCATAGTTCCGTTGTTCATCAGGATATTCCTGCAATTCGCGGTTTAGTTAATGCGATTAATTATTTGCTGGTTATTGAGGAGTGTGCATAATGAATTTAAATACATTATCTCCAGATATCGGTTCAAGACCTGCGGCCAAACGTCTAGGTCGTGGAATTGGCTCAGGACTTGGTAAAACAAGTGGTAAAGGGCATAAAGGTCAAAAAGCTCGTGCAGGTGGTTTTCATAAAATCAATTTTGAAGGTGGACAGATGCCAATCCAGCGTCGACTACCTAAAATGGGTTTTAAATCGCGTGTAGCAAAGACAATTGACGAAGTTAACTTAAGTGAAATTGCATCGGTTGATGCTGCAATTATTGATCTTGACGTTTTAAAAGCGGCAGGTCTAGTTAACAAAGCAATCCGAGAAGTTAAAGTCATTCTTTCAGGAGAATTGACGACAGCTGTTAAACTAAAGGGTATACGTGTAACTAAAGGCGCGCGTAAAGTCATCGAAGATCTCGGTGGAAGCGTAGAAGAGTGAGCATGAAAAACCAGAAACAATTATCGAGCCAGTCACGTGGTGGATTGGCCGAGTTAAAATCTCGGTTACTTTTTGTCATTATTGGTATCCTGGTCTATCGTCTTGGTGCGCATATTCCAGTTCCAGGTCTTGATCCACAAAAACTGGCTAATTTTTTTAGTGAACAACAAAATACAATTTTTGGCTTGTTCAACATGTTTTCTGGTGGAGCTTTATCTCGAGTGACTGTATTTGCAATTGGTATCATGCCTTACATCTCGGCATCCATTATGATTCAATTGTTTTCTATCGTTCTTCCTGCTCTAGAGCAGATAAAAAAAGAAGGCGAATCTGGCCGTAGACGGATTAATCAATACACAAGGTACTTGACCTTGGTGTTGTCTATATTCCAGTCTCTAGGTATGGCAAAATGGCTTGCAGGCCAACACATTGCCTTACAACCGGATTTGACTTTTTATTTTACCGCTGTAGTGACACTTGTTACTGGTACTATGTTTTTAATGTGGTTAGGCGAACAAATAACTGAAAAAGGAATCGGAAATGGTATTTCCTTGATTATTTTTTCAGGTATTGTTTCCAGTATGCCCAATGCTATTGCTTCGGTATTTCAACAGGTACGTGAAGGTCAGATGCAGGCTCTTACTTTACTTTTAGTTACTATTATCGTAGTAGCTGTTACAGGGTTTGTTGTGTTTATGGAGAGAGGGCAGAGACGTATACGCGTTAACTATGCTCAACGAACACAAGGCCGAAAAGTTTATGCTGCTCAGACTAGCCATTTACCATTGAAAATTAATATGGCCGGTGTAATTCCACCCATATTTGCTTCAAGCATTATTCTTTTGCCCGCAACCCTTGCGCAGTTTTTTGCAAAAGGTAAAGGCATGGATTGGTTGGCTGATATAGGTATGGCATTGTCTCCCGGACAACCCCTATACCTTATTATTTATGCTGTTGCAATTTTATTCTTCGCATTCTTTTATACTGCTTTAGTATTTAATCCGAAGGATACAGCCGATAACTTAAAAAAATCTGGTGCGTATATACCTGGAATACGTCCTGGCGAGCAAACATCACGTTACGTCGATTTGGTCATGACACGTTTAACACTAGTAGGTGCATTATATCTAGTTTTAGTCTGCCTTTTGCCGCAAATATTGATGTATACATGGCATGTTCCTTTTTATTTTGGTGGAACCTCTTTGTTGATTATTGTGGTTGTAATTATGGACTTCGTAGCTCAAATACAAGCCCATTTAATGACGCAACAATATGATTCATTAATGAAAAAAACCAATTTCAAGGGCAATAAACTGCCTGGTCTGTTATGATTATTATTGGAGTTAGTAATGAAAGTTAGAGCATCAGTTAAACGCATTTGCCGGAATTGCAAAATTATCAAGCGACACGGAATAATACGTGTTATTTGCAAAGATGCGCGCCACAAACAAAAGCAAGGTTAAAATCTTGCTTGATTTTAATGTGTGAAAATAGTATTCTTCTGCCTTTTCAGGCAGAACTAAATAACGTTCGGAGATATTAATGGCTCGTATTGCAGGTGTTAACATAGCAGATCACAAGCATGTTGTGATTGCTCTTACCTCTATCTACGGTATTGGAAAGTCAACATCAATTAAACTATGTAAACAAGTGGAAATTGACCCTACTACTAAAGTATCTCAACTTAGTGAAGCACAGCTGGAACTGTTGAGAACAGAAATTACAAAAATGACTGTGGAAGGTGATTTGCGTCGTATGGTTACGATGAACATCAAACGTCTTATGGACTTAGGGTGTTACCGCGGTCTAAGACATCGTCGTGGATTGCCTTTACGTGGACAACGTACGAAGACTAATGCACGTACACGGAAAGGTCGTCGTAAAGGCACCACTAATTGATTTTTCATGTAGGATATTGAAATGGCTATAAATAAGGCAAAACAACAGAAAATCCGAAAAAAAATTAAACGTGTTGTATCTGATGGTATTGTACATGTACATGCATCATTTAATAACACGATTGTTACCTTTACTGATCGTCAAGGCAACGCATTATGTTGGGCAACATCTGGTGGCTCTGGTTTTCGTGGTTCACGCAAAAGCACCCCGTATGCAGCTCAAATCGCTACAGAACGCGCTTCTGCTGTAGCAAAAGAATATGGAATGAAATCCGTGGTTGTTTTTATTCATGGCCCAGGCCCTGGTCGCGACTCAACTGTCCGTGAATTAATTGCACAAGATTTCAAGATTGTTGAAATAACCGACGTGACTGGCACACCGCATAATGGTTGCAAGCCGCCTAAAAAACGCCGCGTATAAGATTTAGGAGTATTTGATGGCTAGATATCTTGGTCCAAAATGTAAACTGTCTCGTAGAGAAGGTACAGACTTATTATTGAAAAGTGGTGTTCGTGATCACAAGTCAAAATGTAATTCTGAAAAACAACCTGGCCAGCATGGTGACAAACGTCCTCGTTTGAGTGGTTATGGTGAACAGTTACGACAAAAACAAAGAATGAAGCGCATTTATGGCGTTTTAGAAAAACAATTCCGTAATTACTATAAAGCATGTGCTCGTCAAAAAGGCGCAACAGGTGAAAACCTGATGGCAATGCTTGAAAGTCGTTTGGATAACGTTGTTTATCGTATGGGTTTTGCTAGTACACGTGCTGAAGCGCGTCAGTTAGTTGCTCATAAAGCGATTTTAGTTAATGAAAAAGTTGTAAATATTGCATCTTACTTGGTTAGTCCTGGTGATGTAATTGCTATTCGCCAAAGAGCAAAAGCTCAGGGTCGAATTTTGGCAGCGTTGGCTTTATCTGAGCAAAGAGCTCCTTGTGATTGGTTAACTGTAGATGCTAGTGCATTCAAAGGAACGTTTACTACAAAACCAACAATGAATGATTTAACCGCTGATTTTAACGTTAACTTGGTCGTAGAACTTTACTCTAAGTAAGATTGGAGACATAGCCGAATGTATACTGATATTAATGAAATGCTAACGCCCAAAGTTCTTAAAGTGCAGTCTGATACTTCAAATCATTCTAGTATTGTTTTGGAGCCTCTGGAGTCAGGTTATGGCTACACATTAGGAACCGCTATAAGACGTATTTTGATGTCTTCAATGCCAGGCAGTGCAATTACTGAAGCAACCATTGAAGGTGTACTGCATGAGTACAGTACGATTGAGGGCGTCCAGGAAGATGTGGTCAATATCCTACTTAATTTGAAAGATATTGCCATTAAAATATCAGTTGGTTCTGAGGCAATGTTAACTTTAAATAAGCAGGGTCCTTGTGAAGTTACTGCTGGTGACATCCAACTGACTCATGGTGTTGAAATTATTAATCCTGATTTAGTTATTGCTCATTTGAATGAAAATGGCAAACTAAATATGACTTTAAAAGTTCAAAAAGGGATTGGTTATCATTCACCAGATACATTTGCTCGTTTGCTAGATGATGAAGTTGAACAAACATCAGTTGGTAAATTAAAAATAGATAATACTTTTTCACCTGTTAAAAAAGTAGCTTATTTTGTTGACAAGGCACGGGTTGGAGATAGAACTGACTTGGATAAATTAACCATTGAATTACAAACCAAT
>CAZNVR010000107.1:0-6939 GCA_964576655.1 uncultured Legionella sp.
GGTGTTAGTTTAGACTAACTTGATTATAGTGCCCCCTTAAATGGTGTAGACCCCTAAATTCACTAAAAATCACTTACGTGACAAAAAAAGCTAAAAACACTTAGGCGTGTGCTGCATTAGGGATGGATCCCCGCCGTCAGCACTAACATTGGTATCGAGGGCAATGAGACATTAAACGTGTAAGCATTGCCCGATACAGCTGCAAGATCCGTAAATCTTTTTGGTTTCTTTAAACAACCTAAATCTTCTTCAACCTGGAGTACTCTTTTTGCTACTTGCTTCGGCATTATCATTCAGAGTATTTGGGTCTTCTGATGGTGACTTCTTTAGATCCATCAATTGTTGTTTCAATGCATGCATGTCCGTACCCATGCTCCTGTTTAGTCTGTTTTCATCTACCGCTGCCAAAGCTGAAGACCCAGTACCCACTAATACCTTCGAGAACAAGTAAGTGGGTTCATCGGTTAGCCCTGCGGCGAGGATTACAAAAGGAAGCGTGAATCCTACTACGGCTGCAGTAACTGCCGTGATGAGAAATTTACTTGCCAACCTTAACGCCACCACTAAACTTTTATAAGCTGGTTCATCTGGAAGCTGTTCTACTAGAGAATTTAAGTCTAAGGCCCAGTTCGTTTGAGCGCCGTTGTCTTGATTTTGAGGTTGATTATTGAGATGGGTCATTATTTGTAGCATAACCATTTCCGCGTTGCTCTGTGCCTGTGATCTGCCGTGCATAATTGGCTCTTTTTTTTGAGTAGCGTCCCACGCTTTTTGTATGGCTTCATTGAAGATTGTATTTTTTTCAGTGAGTTCATTATGTAGGCCACTATCCTCTGATACACTGTCTAGAAGAAAGTTCTGCTTACTCTTCATTTCGGTAAATAATTTATCAAATTTATCTTGATTTTTACTGATGAGTTTCATTGTGGCCTCCGTGTCTGTTTTCAAATGATCTGTTTTTCTATGTGCGGGTATCAAAAAACTACTAAATTAACTATAGATCACAACAAAGATAAAACAAGACAGGAACCGACGAACCAATTTCATTGGCTTCTGTTCAAACAGCTTTAGGTCACAACAGATTGAAGAAGACGACTACTATTTATCTGAATTTCACAGATACACATGTTATTGATGGGTTCAGCAATCAATGGGGATAAAAAGAAAATAAAGATAATTATTAAGCTACATGAATAATTACCTTTACCTAAACTATTAGGAAATTGTACACGAGCTTACAGTTTTTTCAGATCGATTTAAGTAGTCAATTGTGAAATTATTTCCCTGAAAGTGTACATATAAAATATTTTGTTCATTCATTTCGAATATAGGGCACTCAAATTCCATGAATGCACAGCCAGATTTATCTAAGGCTAAAGCAATCTCTACTATTTTATCAGCTTCTTTTTTTGCAGCTTCGATAGAAGCATGTTTTTTATTATTAGTTAGAGCTGAATCTAATATTTCATGGCTAGGTATTGTTTCTCTTTTCCACGAATGAGTCGTTGGTGCAATCCAGCTGTATTCTACTGTAGGTATAGGATTTCCTACTTTGAATGTATTTGGTTTAAACATCTCCCCCCCCCCTTAACTATTGATAAAAATTAATGAACATCACTAGAGCCTGTTGACGCCAATCAATTATTCCGAACCAATCGAGGATTAATTTTACACTTCGATCTAAATTAATTCAACAAGCATTATTCCAACGGGTGTGATTAAAACCACTATTCGAATATGGTTATGATACCTGGTATAACAGATAATAATTAATCAAAAAGCGCTATTACAACAGCGATAGGCAAAATAATATGGCTGATATCGGCAATTTAATTTGGCTGTTTACAACCGGATAATAAAAAAATGAAAAAAAATTACACGACCAGAGGTTTATTGTTTCTTATTATGACTACACTTCATTTCTTGGAACTGGTTTTGCCAGTCCCCCTCAACAACTTAAACCGTCCATACACAAGGCCTTGGCGGAAATTGAGAGTTACTCTGATGTGCGAATTGGCGTATTCGCAGTAAGTACAGGAAACAACATACTTATTCAATATCGCGCGGATGAACCGTTTCCCTTTGAAAGCACATTTAAAATCATTGGTGTTGCAGCAATCCTTCAACAGAGCATGAAGAATAGCCACTATCTTCAACAGAAATTGAACTATACAAAACAAGATTTAGTTTATTGGTCACCTGTAACAGAAAAGCATCTTGCTGATGGAATGACTATCTCTGATCTTTGCGAAGCAGCCATTACGTTCAGTGACAATACCGCAATCAATCTTCTTATAAAAAAACTAGGTGGACCTGATGTTGTAACTGCTTTTGCTCGTTCTATCGGTGATAATGCATTTAGATTAAACAACTGGGAGCCTGAATTAAACTCAAATCCTAATGATTTACGTGATACCTCCACCCCTGCTTCGATGGGAAAAACATTACGAGAGCTGGCTCTTGGCAGCACCCTAGCCTCAACACAACGAGAGCAACTAGTCAATTGGCTAAAAGCCAATACCACAGGAAATTCAAGAATCCGGGCCGGTATACCTAAAGGATGGATGATTGGTGATAAAACAGGAACCGCTAGATCTTATGGTATTACAAACGATATAGCGATCATCTGGCCACCAGGAGCTCCCCCAATTATTATGGCAATATATTTATCAACACAAAACAAAAATGATACGAAGAAACACGATGATATTATTGCGCAGGTTTCACGTATATTGAGTAATACATTGAATATCGCCCCCTTGTCAGCGCATGTTACGTAAAATAAGTTTACATTATATCATTCCACGAAGCATTGTTTAAAAAGGGATTCCCCGAAGACGCAATCAACCTCCTACTGAATCGTTAATGGCATGTGGGCTTATTCATTTGCAGTAACATATTTGAATATCCCCATACTTGCTACACACAAGCCGATATAGAGGATTGGCAATAATAAGCCCTTCATTGGGAATAGGCTGGAGCCTAATACCACTAATGTCGCCAATCCCATATTGATAAAATTCATTACAGCAGAACCATGAGCTTTATCGCTCACATGACTCATGGCAATTGTTGATGCGTTCGCTAAAATAAAGCACAAACCAAAATAAATGATGATCATGGGCAAGAAGAACGAAAATAATATCGGCAGATGCATGAACATCGTTACAAACATAACAACTGATCCTAGGCTTGCTATTCGTATTCCTGTACGAACGATTAATTCAAGTGAATATTTTTTTGAAAACCTCGCACCAATGATTGAACCAAGTATCAGTCCAATAGATGGAAGAATATTGGCTAACCCATATTGATAACTCGTTAAACCAGAACTATTTATAACAATAAATGGTGCAACTGCGGCAAAAACATATACAAAACACGTGGAACACCCCATCAATAATCCGCCAATAATTAATTGCCTATTTTTAAATTGACTACGATAGCTATGTAATAAATAGTTCATTTTAAACGCCTTCAAATTTAGCGTTTTTTGCGTTTCCGGTAAACGCGTCACAAACAAAAGCAGAATAAATCCGTAAATAGCTCCTGCATAGAAACAACTTGTCCATCCGTAATATGTATTTAAAATGCCGCCCATCGCAACGCTTAATCCTGGCGTGATTGCAAAAGCAAGCATTAAGTAAGATATTTGTTGACTAGCCATTTTAGGCTCGTAACATTCGTTGACCAAAGTGAATGTCATTTTTAATCCAACGCCTGAGCCTAACGCCAACATAAATCGTGCTATGACTAATAGCCAGTATTCATGCATCATGCCTGCGAATACACCCAATAAACTGCTCGTAATTTGTAAAGTAATTCCTGCATAAAGTGCAGGTTTTCTACCAAATCGATTGGCAATGGGACCATACATAAGCTGACCTAATGCGTATCCCACTAAAAACCATGTGATGGTTTGTTGAGCAACATCCTCCCCAACGTCATAAAAATGGGCAATATTTGGTAATGCCGGTGTAAATAACACCGCATTAACTGATGCAAATGAAATTAATAGTAGTAATGTAAAAAATGGGAGTTTTATTGGCATGTTGGTTTAACCCTTCTTCTTTTATTTTGAAATGATGATTCGAAAAATAACAGTATAAATATTGACAACATGGTAAACAATGGTAAATTTAGTCAATTATTGTCAACCAAATTGCAACAATAGAGGAAGAATGAGTAAAATTGAACGCATTAATGCCTTTATTGCGGTTGTCGAACAAAATGGTTTTGCAGCTGCCGCAAGAAAAGAAGGCGTATCAACCGCTGCAATTAGCAGACAAGTTGCTCGTCTTGAATCCTATCTAAACGTAGAACTGTTACAACGAACTACTCGACAGATATCTTTAACCGAGATAGGAGCGGAATATTACAATTATTCCAAAAAGGCATTGGCAGATTTAGAGGAAGCTGAACTTGCTATTGCTAATAGTCAAAGTGAGCCTACGGGTATATTAAACATTACAAGTAATCGATATTTTGGACTCAAATATATTATCCCGCGCTTGCCTGAGTTTATGTCTCTGAATCCTAAACTTCGCGTTAACGTTGAGTTAGCTGAGCGTTTTCCAGATTTAACGGAAGAAAATATTGATTTAATTTTTGGTGTTTCAATGGAAGGACCACCGGCATTGGTTCGTCGTCAAGTGGCATCAACACGCTATGTTCTTTGTGCGTCCCCCGGTTATTTAGAAAAATATGGAATGCCAAATATACCTACCGATTTGGACAAACATCTTTACATCACGCATAGCATGCGTAAACCAGATAATATTGTAACATTTAAAAACAATAAACAGATTTATGTTGAACCAAGCTTGTGGTTAAATGATAGCCACGCAATGCGTGAATGTGCCATTCAAGGGATGGGAATAGTAAGACTGCACGATTACATCGTGACCGATGCTTTAGACAATGGAAGCCTAATCGAGATTCTTCCCGAATGTTGTGAACGTAACCAACCCATTTACTTGTACTATCAACAAAGCCGATACCTTCAACCTAAAATTAGACGATTTATTGATTTTTATACGTCCCGTATCCTTTCATGATGTAAAGCCTGCATTCAACAAAGTCCTCGCGGGAGGAGAAATACTTCATCAAGCAAACCTAACATAAGCTTGCCATGCACCCATTGTTATAGCATGATCACCCTCAACCCTATCGACTCACCTGCAAGTGAGCAATCAACGTTATAGCAGATCAATGACTCAATTCATTCTTTTTAATAAACCCTACAATGTCATGACTCAGTTTACAGGAGAGCCATTTGAGGAAACATTGGCTGCATTTATCAATAAACCTGGATTTTATGCTGCAGGTCGTTTAGATAAAAATAGTGAAGGGTTATTATTACTTACAAATAATGGAGCATTACAACATCAATTAACTCATCCAAAATTTAATAAAAAAAAACATTATTGGGTGCAAGTTGAAGGGATACCTAATGACGTTGATTTAGAGCCTTTACGCAGAGGGTTAAAATTAAAAGATATTGTGTTTTTACCCGCTGAAGTTCATGTGATCAACGAACCGCCTTTGTGGCCTCGTAACCCACCTATCCGCGTCAGAAAGAGCATTCCTACCTGTTGGTTAGAAATTATTATAAGAGAAGGTAAAAACCATCAAGTGAGAAAAATGACCGCAGCAATAGGCTACCCTACCTTAAGATTAGTCCGACATAAGCTAGGGGAATGGAGTCTTGATGAACTGCAGCCTGGAGAATATAAAATGATTAAATAATGTTTTATTTATATTTAAGTGTAATATGATGGCAATATATTCCGTTTTCAAAGGCATTAAATCATGTTTACACCCTATGACAAATTAAACAACCCCACCAATATGAATGAAAAAAAACCAATACCACTTAAAAACAACTACATGTTGCCTCAAGATAATATCAGCAAACCACCCCTAAATCCGTATACTCGCTTGCCTCGTAATAAAGGATCATTAAACCTCACTCAGGATACAACCCGATCAACCCTATTCAAACAAGCAGGCCTACGTCTCTTTAATTCTGATGTTAAGGATTTAAACCCAAGTAACCAAATTAAAACAGAATCTTGCTTGCCGTAAGTTCACTTTTATTCTGAAAAAAATGATTTAAATATCACTCAGAAAACTTACGTATACGCTGATTTTTTATAGCAATTTTTTATTTTTTATTTTTTATAAATATAATTTGAACCTCTTTAAGTAAGGATGCACCTGATTTTAACGCGATTGTATTAACATATAATTTAATACAACACTCTTCAAACTAAAGAAGTAAGGTTTAATCTATTTTTTCATGCTTAGATATCCGCAAAGAACCGATGTATCGATATAACGATTCAGAATCACCTTGTGTTATCTGTGTTAAATAAAAATCATAAAGACAATTATTTATTATAAAAAACAAACAAAAAATCTAAAAATAAGTTACAATAATTTCATAAAAAAAATATCACAAGGATGACTTTATTTGATACATTACTTTTGAGTATGACTAACATGTTTTTTAAATCAAAAAAAACCAATGGTTCAACAAACAAAAATGACCCATTAATCACCCAAAAACCTACCTCATCTTTTTTTAGATTACCTCGATTTTTTAATACAAAAGTCTCACCATCTATTACAACATCTGAATCCAGTTCCAGCACACGAGATTTCAGAAGCACGAGTTTTTCTTGTTCACAGTTAGATTCGTCTATAAAAAATAAGAGTCATTTTTTTGGTGTTTATGTTTCACATCATAAAAAATCATTAACCACCAAATCCCTCATCAATATTTTCAATAAAAACACACCCCATATACGCGCTTTTTTTAACAATGACGCCTATTTCATTGAAAATTCAGATACCGTGCAACAATGGCTAGAAGACGATGCCATTGAGTTCTCACTTACAGAACCGCTATCATTGCAACATTTGATTCATCTTGCT